>NZ_JASCXP010000203.1:0-12947 GCF_030010695.1 Nocardia sp. CC201C | reverse complement strand
GGGGCTGGAGCGGGCGGGGCCTCGGCGGACGAGCGGGCGGGTTCGACGGGGGCGGTCCGCGTCGCACTCGACGCCGGGGGCACGGTGCCCTCCTCGGTCCGACCGTGACTGCCCTCGAACCAGGTCAGCGGATTGCCGCCGAGGACGGCGAAGGTGAGCACCAGTGCCGCCGCGACCATGAGTCCGACGGCACGCGGCGGTACGGCACCGTTGGCGGACACGCCGAGCATGCCCTCGGTCTCCCGGGTGCCGCGCCCCTGCGTGCCGCCTGCCATTTGCTGAGACTCCCTCGGTTCCAAGCACCTGCTCCAGTAATCCGAAAAGCTCCTCCCCCAGACGCTACACAGATTTGCTGCGAGACAGTGGCAGCAGATCCCAAGGCTAATATTCCAGCTGAGTATCTATTGCATACGTTTGCGAGAAATTAGCGCAATAGCATTCGCCGAGCCGTGCTCACGCGCCGAAGATCGCGCGCGGATCGCCCTGGTACCAGACATTGTCGATGCGGATGCGCCGCAGCAGCCAGCGCCCGCCATCTCGCACCAGCTCGACGTCGTAGAGGTTCTTCAGCAGGGCGAAGGTGTCGTGCTCGACCGTGAGCAGGTGCTGCGCCTCCACCAGAGCGGTCAGGCGTGCGGTGTCATCGTCGACGACGATGCGCGGATTGGTGACCTGATGGGTGGTGTCCACGCGGCCGACGAAGCCGTCGAGGATGGTGGTGACGATGGCGTCGCGACCGGTCATGAGCGGGACGACGCCACCCCACGCCGCGGCGGCCGGCTGGAAGTCGAGTTCGGCGTCCGCGGCGAAGGCCGAGGCGAACAGCTCCTTGTCCTGGAGATCCTGGCCGAGGCCGAATCGGTACAGCGCATCCAGAATCTCGGCCCGGTCGGCGAGTTCACGAACGGCGGCCTCGGCGGTGCCGGCGGCGAGGGCGCGGGTCTCGGTGACGTACATGGTTCCTCCTGGTGGAGCGCTATCGGACTCCTACAACCTCGCTCGCCACGCGATCGGGAACAATGAGAACCTGCGCAATGATCATCAAGCTTGGATTAACGATCGAGGGGATCACCCGGCATGCTGGAGCGGCACGAACTCGAGACGTTCCTCGTCCTCGCCGAGGAGCTGCATTTCGGCCGCACCGCCGAACGGCTGCGCGTCACCACCGCGCGGGTGAGCCAGACCATCGCGAAAATGGAACGGCGACTGGGGGTTCCGCTGTTCGAGCGCAGCAGCCGCCGGGTGCGCACGACACCGGCCGGGCGGGAACTGTACGCCGAACTGCGCCCGGCCTGGGATCGCGTCACCGCCGCGGTGCGCCGCACCATGGACACCGGCCGCGGCCGCGCCGGCACCCTGGAGGTCGCCTTCGTGGACGCGGCGACCGGACAGCTGCTGGTGCGCGCCGCCGAACAGTTCCGCGCACGCCTGCCCGATGTCGCGGTGCGGCTGCGCGAAGCCCAACCGGCACAGGTGATCCCGTGGCTGCACGCGGGGGAGATCGATATGGCGCTGGATATGGTGCCGTTCCCGGCTGAGGGCATCACCGCCGGTCCCGACCTCGTCACCGAGGCGCGCCTGCTGGCGGTGCCGGCCGCCCACCCCTTCGCCGCCCGCACCGCGATCACCCTGGCCGAGCTGGCCCGGGTCACCGTATTGCGGCTGCCGCCCGAGATCCCCGCGGCCATCCGCGATATCCGCACTCCCCCGGCCACGCCCGCGGGCCATCCGATTCCGGCCGGACCCACCGCCGCCACCTACGGCGAACTGCTCACCCTGGTGGCCGCGGGGCAGGGCGTCTTCCCGATCGGGGCGCACGCACGCCGCTACAACGCCCGGCCCGACGTGGCGTTCGTTCCCATCCGCGACGCACCGCCGGTGCGCTGGGCGCTGCTGTGGCGTACCGCGGGCGAGAACGCCTCGGTTCGCGAATTCGCCCGCGCCGCCGCCGACCTCGCGCGGACCTCATGACTTCCTTCTACAACCTGCGGGCCGATGTCCCGGGGTTGCCGACCGAACCCGAGGCGGTAGTCGCACGCGTCGACGATCTCGCCCCTGGTCATGGGCCGGTCGCCTCCCGACGGTGCCGAGGCCTACTCGACGGGCTCGATATCGCGCGCCGAACCGTCGACGAGGCGGTAGACCCCCGGCGTGAGGTCGAGGGCGAGCAGACTGCGGTCGGCGGCCTCGGCGACGTGGATACGCGGATCGTCGGGCATGTCGTCGGGGTAATACGTTCCGGGACCGTAGAATTGGCCGTACCGCAACACCACCCCGTCGACCGCCAGCACCGCGTCCTCCAGGAACTCCGCGGCCCGCTGCCCCTCACCACCCAACTCCCACGCCACGCTCTGGGCGATGACGCGCGGCGCTCCGGCCGCGGCGGCGGCCGCCAGCAGATTGCGGGTGCCCTCGACGCGAATCCGCGCGTTCGCACCGCGCCCCTCGGCGATCCGGGCCGGATCGTCGGGCAGATCGGTGAGCTGGTGCATGATCAGGTCCGGAGCGTAGGCGACGACGGCATCGGTCAATGCCGCGGCGTCGTACACATCGCAGACCACCGGTTCCGCGCCCGCGGCGCGCACACCGGCCGCCTTGTCCGCCGACCGCGTCATACCCGCCACCTGATATCCCGCCGCGATGAGCAGCGGCACCAGCCGACCACCGAGGACGCCGGTCGCGCCCGCCAGGAAGATGCGCATGTCACCGACCCTAGGGGACGTGAGGACCGATGATCACTCCGGCCAGACCGGCGGACGCTTCTCCAGGAAGGCGGTCATGCCCTCCTTGGCGGCGGGGAGCTGCGATGCCTGGGCCATGGCCTCGAGCGCGATGTCGTAGGCGTCCGCCTCCGGGCGGTCCAACTGCGCGTAGACGGTGCGCTTGCCCAGCGCCTTGCTGGCGCGGCTGCCCCGGGTGGCGCGGGCCAGCAGTTCGTCCACGGCGGCGTCCAGATCCGCGAGCGGCACCGCGCGGTTGATCAGGCCCCATTCGGCGGCAGTGGCGGCGTCGACGGGGTCGCCGGTGAGGACGAGTTCCATGAAGCGTTTGCGGCCGACCGAGCGGGCGACCGGTACCGCCGGGGTGTGGCAGAACCAGCCGCCCTTGCCGCCGGGCAGGGCGAAGGCGGCGGTGTCGGCGGCGATGGCGAGGTCGCAGGAGGCCACCAGTTGGCAGCCCGCCGCGGTGGCCAGCGCGTGCACGCGGGCGATCACCACCTGGGGGACGCTCTGCACGGTGCGCATGAGCTCGGTGCACAGGTGCAGCAGTTCCCGCACACCCTCGAGGTCGCGCGTCGCCACATCGGCGAAATCGTGCCCGGCCGAGAACACCGGGCCCTCGGCGGCCAGCACGATGCCGGTGGCATCCGACTCGCCCGCCGCCCGGAAGGCCGTCAGCAACTCCTCCAGGTGCTGGTGGGACAGGGCGTTGCGCTTGGCCGGGCGGTTCATGGTGATGCGGAGGGTGGATCCGGATCGCTGCACGTCAACCATGCCTTCGCAGGCTACCGGAGCGGGGGTGCGAGCCGCCGGAAAAGCCGAATCGGGGATTGCTTGCCGATGAATACTCGTAGGCGTATATTCGTCTACGAGTAAGGAGGTGAACGGGATGGCCCGCAAACGCAAGGTCGGCAATCTGCTCGCCCTCGGCGTGCTGTCGGTCCTGGTCGAGCGGCCCATGCACCGCTACGAGATCGCCGCCACGCTCGAGGCCCGCGGCAAGGACCGGGATATGGCGATCAAATGGGGATCGCTGTACACCGTCGTCGGAAATCTGGCGAAGCACGGCTTCCTCGAGGTCGTGGGCAGCGAGCGCGACGGCGCCCGCCCCGAACGCGTCATCTATCGCATCACCGCGGCCGGACGCGCCGAACTCGCCGACTGGACCCGTGAACTCATCGCCGACCCACAGCCCGAGCCGCGCCGCTTCGTGGCCGGGCTCTCCGTCATGTCGGGACTGGCTCCGGACGAGGTGATCGAACTGCTGGGGCAACGCCTCACCAAGCTGGAGGCCGAGATCACCTCCGGCCGTGCGCAATTGGCCGACCTCGACGGCACCCTGCCGCGACTCTTCCTGGTCGAGAACGATTTCGAGTTGGCCATGCTGGAGGCCGAGGCGGCCTGGGTGCGCGCCCTGCGCGACTCCTTCGCCGACGGCAGCTTTCCCGAGGTGGAGCTGTGGCGGCGCTGGTACGGCGAGGGCGCCTCCCCCGCCGACATCACGGCCGAGGTGAACGACCGGATCGAGAAGGGAGCGCCGACCAGGCCCGACACGAACTGAACGATACGTCCGGGGCGAACGCCCCTGATACCGACCGAGCCCCGACGAGGTGCGGCAACACCTGCGTCGAGGCCCGGGTAACACCGTCTCGAACCGACCCGTACGGGTGAAACCGGATCCGAGTTTGGCAACCACAGGATAACCGGGTTCACCTGGCATGAGCCGGTTCGGGTAGACACACCCGAGGAGAAACCCATGTCCCCCATTCGCACCGCCATCGTCATCGGCGGCGGCATCTCCGGCCCGGTAGCCGCGACCGCGCTCCGCAGGGCGGGTATCGACGCCCGCGTCTTCGAGGCGTATCCGGGTCCGGCCTACGGCATCGGCTCGGTGCTGGCCTTGGCCCCCAATGGGCTGGCCGCGCTGGACATCATCGGCGGAGGTGATGCCGTACGCGCGGTGTCGGCACCCATCCGGCACCAGCTCATGAGCGTCGGCGGCCGACGGGTGGCCGCACCGTCGCTCACCGATGTGGAACCGCTGCACCTGGTCGAACGCTCGACCCTGCACCGCGTGCTGCACGACAACGCGGTCGCCGCCGGGGTCCCGTTCGAATACGGCAGGCGGCTCACCGATGTCGAGGAGCATGCCGATGGAGTCACCGCGATCTTCGCCGACGGCACCACCGCCACCGCCGATGTGCTGATCGGAGCCGACGGAATTCGCTCCACCGTGCGCGGGCTCATTGATCCGAACGCGCCCGGTCCGAGATTCCTGCGGATGCTCGGCTTCGGCGCGGCCACCACCTGCCCGGTCGAGGTGCCGCCCGAGACCATGGTCTTCGCGTTCGGCGCGCAGGCGTACTACCTGTACTGGGCACTGCCCGACGGTCGCGTCGGGTGGGGCGCGAATCTGCCGCACGACCAGTATCTGTCCTTGACCGAGGCCCGCTCCGTGCCCGCCGACCGATGGCTGCGGACCCTGCGGGAGACCTACGCCGCGGACGATGCGGGTGCGGAACTGGCCGCGGCTACCACCCCCGAGCAACTGGAGGTGGCCGGCGCACTGCACATCATGCCGTCGGTGCCGCACTGGCATCGCGGCCGGATGGTACTCAGCGGCGACGCGGTCCACGCGCCGAGCAACACCTCCGGGCAGGGCGCGTCACTGGCCATCGAGAGCGCGCTCGAACTGGCCCGTTGCCTGCGCGACATCGACGATCCGACAACGGCTTTCACCACCTACGAGGCCATGCGCCGCCCCCGGGTGGAAGGCGTGGCGGCCCGGGTGGCGCGGATGAACCGAACCAAGGCGGCAGGGCCGATCGCCCGGCGGGCCATGTATCTGTTGCTGCCGCTCGTGGTGAAGATGATGGATCCGGAGAAGACTCTCGGACCCGAACAACGGTTCCGGATCGATTGGGACGCGCCGGTGCGCCCCGTCGCGGCGGCAGCCGGATGATCGAGGGCTCTCACCGCCGTCGGACCTGAACGCTGAAAGCAGTGCTGCCGTGGCCCTTTCCGTCAGGGTCACGGCCGCGTGCG
Source organism: Nocardia sp. CC201C (assembly GCF_030010695.1). Taxonomy (NCBI): domain Bacteria; kingdom Bacillati; phylum Actinomycetota; class Actinomycetes; order Mycobacteriales; family Nocardiaceae; genus Nocardia; species Nocardia sp. CC201C. Next base: position 7,182 of record NZ_JASCXP010000203.1, on the reverse strand, counting down.
CTAGGTCTTCAGCGGCAATACATCCGGGCGGTCGGCCTCGTCCAGCAGTTTCGTGGCGATATTGTCCAAGGCCCGGTCCAGCAGGGCGCGATCGTCGGGGTCGCTGAGATTCCAATCCACCAGTTGGGTGTCGAGCCAGGCGCGCCACGCCCCTTTGATCCGCTCGGCTTCGATCCGACCGGTGTCGGTGAGGGTCAGCCGGTCGCCATCGATCTCGAGCTGGCCGTGCCGTCGCGCCCGCTCGTACAGCGGGGCGATCACTTCCGGCGGGATCCAGTGCGTGCGAGCGATATCCGTGAGCGTCGCCGCTCCGCGCAGCCGCTCGTACAGCCGGACCTGTCCCAGCGCCCACGCCTCGTCCGGGGTGAGCGAACTACCCGCCGCGGCCGCGATCCGCGGTGCGGGGACGGCGTCGTCGCGCAGGCCGCGGATCACCCGCGCGACGGCGTTCTCCAACTGCACCAGGCGATCCGGGGAGTCCGGCACCGAGAAGCCGCCGCCCACATCCGATGCCTCGGCGCGCACGCTGTCGCGCAGCGGAACCTGTTTGAGGAACCACGCCACCAGGAAGCCGAGCACCGCCACCGGCACCACCCAGCGGAACACGTAGCCGATGGATTCGGCGTAGGCGTGCACGATCGGCGCGATCTCGGTGAACAGCAGCCGCCACAGCGCCTCGGGATTCGAAGCGACCTGCGGGGAAACGACTTTCGCCTCCTCCAGCGCCGCCGCCAGGTTCGGGGTGAGCTGATTGGTGTACAGGGTGCCGAACACCGTGGTGCCGAAGGCGCTGCCGATGGTCCGGAAGAAGGTCACCCCGGAGGTGGCGGTGCCCAGATCGGCGTACGGCACGGTGTTCTGCACGACGATGGTGAGCACCTGCATGGTCAGGCCGATGCCCAGACCCAGGATCATCATGTACGCCGACTGCTCCCAGAACCCGGTGTTCTCGTCCATCGTCGACATGAGGAACAGGCCGACCGCCATCACCGCGGTGCCGAGGATGGGAAAGATCTTGTACGTGCCGGTGCGGCCGACCACCACACCCGAGAGGATCGAGGTGGCGAAGAGGCCGATCACCAGTGGCAGCGTGCGCAGTCCGGACGCGGTGGCCGAAACGCCCATGACGTACTGGAGGAAGGCGGGCAGGAAGGTCATCGCGCCGAGCATGGCGAAACCCACGATGAAGCTCAGCACCGAGCACACGGTGAAGACATTGCCGCGGAACAGGTGCATGGGCAGCATCGGCTCCTCGGCCCGCAACTCCACCGCGACGAAGGCCGCCAGCGCCACCGCCGCACCGACGAACAGGCCGATGATGGTGGGCGATCCCCACGCGTATTCCTGTCCGCCCCATTCCAATCCGAGGATCAGGCAGGTGACGCCGATGGCGACCAGCGCGATGCCGAGATAGTCGACGATCGGTTTCACCTCGGCGCGCAGCGTCGGAATGAAGCGCGCGGCCATGAGGATCATGAGCACGGCCAGCGGCACGTTCACGTAGAAGCACCACCGCCAGCTCAGATGGTCGGTGAACAGGCCGCCCAGTGTCGGGCCGAGCACCGTGGTCAGGCCGAAGACCGCACCCAGCGCGCCCTGGTACTTGCCGCGTTCGCGCAGCGGGATCACATCGGCGACGAGGGCCATGGAGGTGACCATGAGCCCACCCGCGCCGACGCCCTGGATGCCGCGCGCCACGATGAGCAGGGTCATGTCCTGCGCCATGCCGGCGACGATGGAGCCGAGGATGAAGATCGCGCCGCTCACCTGGAATACCAGCTTGCGGCCGAACAGGTCGCCGAACTTGCCCGCCAACGCGGTCGCGATGGCCTCGGTCACCAGGTAGGCGGTCACCACCCAGGCCATATGGCCCGCGCCGCCCAGGTCGGCGACGATGGTGGGCAGGGCGGTGGACACGATGGTCTGGTCCAGCGCCGCCATGAGCATGCCGAGCACCACCGTCGCGAAGACGAGGTGCACACCGGCTCGGCTCACGGACGGGGGCGCGGCCACGCTGGCACCGGTCATCGGCCCAGTATCCGAGGCGGCGCGACCGATCTACAGCAACGACACGGCTAATACACCGGTATCAGGCGGCGCGTACGGCGTAGTTCCCCAGCGACGGTTCCAGCAGATCGAAGGCGGTGCCGATACAGCCGAGGATCGCGGTGGCGACAGTGTCGTCGTCCTCACCGGATAGCGTGCGGCGCAAGGTTTCTTCGAACAGTGCCCGGTGCACGCCGCCGAGTTGAGCGGCGGCGATCCGCGGTGTGATGTCGACCGCGCCGTCCACGCCGGTCTCCGCGGCCAAGGTCTCGGCGAGGGCGCGCTCGCGCTCCTCGTGAAATTCCCGCAACCGAGCCACCAGGGCCGGGCTGCCGGTGATGAGGCGGGCGAACTCCAGGCCGGAGAAGCCGACCACCGGGTTCCGGGCGGCGGCGTCGGCGAGGTAGGCGCGACGCAGCGCGGCCAGGGCGGATTCACCCGCGCGCCGCTCCAGCACGGTGCGGGCGAGTCCGCTCACGAACTCGTCGTGCAGATCCAGGACGAGGTCTTCCTTGCGGGGGAAGTAGTTGGTGACGGTCATCTTCGCGACGTCGGCCGCCGCGGCGATCTCGGCGATGGTCACCGGGTCGAAGCCGCGTTCCAGGAACAGCCGGGTGGCGGTATCGGAGATGTTCTGCCTGGTCTGCAGCTTCTTGCGCTCCCGAAGGCCGAGCGGGGCCGCCGTCGGAGTCGAAGTCCGTGTGCTCATACCGACCAGCATATCCGATCTCGTCATAAATTCGAGGTTGACATATTTTTAGGTCTGATCTAACTTTGTTCCGTCACCACCACACGGCGGCCGAACCGGAGGCAACGCATGAAACACAGCACCGCGATCACCGTCAGCATCGATCCGGTCAAGGACTACCTGCGCGCCATCGGCCGCACGGCCCTGCTCACCGCCGAACAGGAGTACGAGTTGGGTGCGCGCATCGCACGGGGCGGTCCCGACGGCCGCCGCGCGGCGGACCACATGGTGCGGGCCAATCTGCGGCTCGTGGTCTCCATCGCCAAGCACTATCCGGTTCCGGCCGGATGGTCGCTGCTGGATCTCGTCCAGGAGGGCACACTCGGACTGATGCGGGCGGTCGAGAAGTTCGAACACGAACGGGGACTGAAGTTCTCGACCTACGCGACCTGGTGGATCAAGCAGTCCATCGGGCGTGCGCTGGCCGACCGCAGCCGCACCATCCGACTGCCGGGGCACGTCTCGGAGGTGCTCAACCGGGTGGTGCGCACCGGGCGGGCACTGTCGCAGCAGCTCGGGCGCGAGGCCACCGCGGCGGAGATCGCGGCCGAACTCGAACTGGAACCCGAGCGGGTGCGTGAGCTCATGCGCCAAGGGCGAGAACCGATTTCGCTGCACACGCCGGTGGGCGAGGATGATGCGGAGTTGGGTGCGCTCATCGCCGACCAGGCCCCGGATCTGTCGGAGACCGTCACCTCGGGCGCCCTGCGCGAGCAACTGGCCAAGGCGCTGCGGACGCTGCCCGAGCGGGAGGCGCAGGTGCTCGCGCTGCGGTACGGGCTCGACACCGGTGAACCGCGCACCCTGGAGGAGGTCGGCCGAATCTTCGGGGTGTCGCGGGAACGAGTGCGGCAGATCGAGGCCAAGGCGATGCGAACCCTGCGACAGCCGGGACGCAGCGCACTGCTCGCGGATCTGCTGGGATAGGTCACACCCGTCTGGGTCACGTCATGACCAGGCGCTCTTGTGACCCGCGTCATGGCTGGTGCATACTCGAAACCACTTTTGAGACCAGGCGGACTCACATGAGCCCGCTCAGAGAGGTTCACCGTGGCACCACTCCGCATTCGCGCATCGAAAACGCTGGTCGCCGTCGCCGCCATCGCGGCGGCGCTGCCGCTGGCACTGTCCGGGACGGCGGCGGCCGACCCCGTCCCGGACCCGCCAGCCCAGCCGGTCGAGGTTCCGGTCCGTCCGGCTCTGCCCTTCCCGCAGCTACCGCTGCCGCCCGGCTTCGATCCGGACTTCTACCGGCCCGCACCCGAGACCTATCGCGACAAACAACCCGGCGACATCATCGCGGCCCGACAGGTCAACCTCGCCAACCTGTCGTTCCTGCCGGTGAACATCGACGCCTGGCAGCTGTCCTACCGGTCCAGCGATTCGCGCGGCGAACCGATCGCGGCCGTGGCGACCGTGATGAAGCCGCGCGGCCACGTCGCCGACCGGCCGCTGTTCTCGTATCAGATCGCCGAGGACTCCACCGGCAACTACTGCATGCCCTCCTATCAGCTGCAAATGGGTTCGGTGCCCGCGCCGATCACCGGCTCACTGCTGGTGCCCGCGCAGTTCCTGGAGGTGCAGGCCGCGCTGGCGCAGGGCTGGGCCGCCGTGGTGCCGGATCACCAGGGTCCCGATTCCGCCTATGCGGCAGGCCCTTTGGCGGCGCACATCACCCTCGACGGCATTCGGGCGGCGCAACGATTCGCGCCCATGGAGTTGCCGGGGACGGCGACCCGGGTCGGGCTCATGGGATACTCCGGCGGAGCCATCGCCACCGGACACGCCGCGGAATCACAGGCCGCCTACGCACCGGAGCTGAATGTGGTCGGCGCGGCCTACGGCGGCGTGCCGGCCGATCTGGCGGCGGCGCTGCGACTGGCCAACGGGAATCTGTCCTCCGGACTCATCCTGGCGGCCGTGCTGGGACTGTCACGGGAGTATCCGCAGCTGGCGAATTTCCTGGAGCGGCACATGAATCCGCTCGGGCGCGGGCTGCTGGCGATCAAGGATCAGCTGTGCGCGAGCTACCAGTCCTACCTGCTGCCGTTCGCGAACAATCTCGGCATGCTCGACGCCGATCCCTTCCAGGACCCGGGGGTGCTCGAGGTGCTCGACCGCACGCGGATGGGGCAGGCCGTTCCGAACATGCCGGTGTACCTGTACCAGGCCAATATGGACTGGCTCATCCCGGTCGGCCCGGTGAACGAGTTGGTGGACACCTACTGCGTCGACCCGAACGCCAGTGTCGAGTACACCCGCGATCACTTCAGCGAACACCTGACCCTCGACCCCATCGCCGCGCCCCGCGCCCTGCTCTGGCTGAAGGACCGCTTCGCCGGACTCCCGGCCGACTCCGGATGCCGGACCACCGATGTCGGTTCCATGACCCTCGACCCGGTCACCTGGCAGGTCTGGGGCGAGACCGTCGGCACCACCCTGGCGGCCGCCTTCGGCCAGCCCATCGGCAGCCGCTGACCGGCCGCCGCGCCGAAATTGGCGGGTATCGTCTACCCCTGGAACTTACTCTGAAGTAAGGTCGAGTGCGGGGCCGCCGTCTGCGGCTCCGCACCGAACCGGAACCAGTGAGGTCTGACCCATGGCGTGGAAGCCCAGCGAGATCCCGGACCAGTCCGGACGCACTGTCGTGATCACCGGAGCCAATGGCGGCATCGGCGAGCAGACCACCACGGTCCTCGCGAGCAAGGGTGCCACAGTCGTCATGGCCTGTCGCAATACCGCCAAGGCGCAGGAGATCGCCGACCGCATCCCCGGCGATGTGCGGGTGGCCGAACTGGATCTGGCCGACCTGGGTTCGGTGCGCCGCTTCGCCGACAGCAGCGGCGAATTCGACGTGCTCATCAATAACGCGGGCCTGATGAACATTCCGTTCTCGCGCACCCGGGACGGGTTCGAAACCCAGTGGGGCGTCAATCATCTCGGGCACTTCGCACTGACCGGGCTGCTGCTGGACCGGATCGGCGACCGGGTGGTCACGCTGGCCTCCATCGCGCACCGGCAGACCCCCAAGCTGTGGATCGACGATCTCAACTATGAGCACCGCCGCTACCAGCGCAACCTCGCCTACGCGCAGTCCAAGCTGTCGAACCTCATGTTCGCCCGCGAACTGCAACGCCGCCTGAGCGAATCCGGCTCCGCCAAGCGCTCCTACGGCGTGCACCCCGGCGTCTCGGCCACCGATCTGTTCGCGCGCACCGAGACCCCCTTGGACAAGATCTCCAAGCCCTTCGTCCGCATGATCGGCCACTCCCCCGCCCGCGCCGCGCACTCCTCCCTCTTCGCGGCCACCATGCCCGACGCCGACCCCACCGTGTACTGGGGTCCGACTCGGCTGTTCGGCAGCCAGGGGCCGGTCGAGCCCTCCCCTTCCAGCCACCTGTCGCAGAATCGGGAACTCTGGAAGCGGCTGTGGGAGGAGTCCGAGCGCCGCACCGGCGTCACCTACAAGTTCTGATCCCGAGCGCGGTGTCCGCCGCGCCACCTGCCTACTACGGGGTGCGTAGTAGGCGGGTACCGTGGAGGGCGTGTCCGCTCCCCACCGCCGCCCGGCGCTCATCATCCTGGTGGTCGTGACGGCCGTGGCCTGTCTTGGGCTCGGCTACTGGCAGTGGACGCGATTCGAGTCCGGCAACGGCACCGCGCAGAATCTCGGTTACGCCCTGCAGTGGCCGCTGTTCGCCGGGTTCGCGCTGTGGGCGTATTTCCGCTTCGTGCGGTTGGAACGCGACGCCGAAGCCGGGTCCGAGACCGACGACCGAACCGAGCCGACGCCGCAGACCGAGACCACCGATGAACGCGGCGGTATCCGGGGCGTCCTGGCGACGTGGCGCGCCGGGCGGTCCGGACCGCGCGAGATACCGGCGGGCCTGCTGCCGGAGCGCCCCACCGCCGCCCGCGACGAGGACCCCGTCCTCGCCGAATACAACCAGTACCTGGCCGACCTGCACGCCCGCGATATCGAGGAGCAGATGCGCGGTGCGGGCATGCGCCCCGACACCGAGAGGAGCGCCGGGTGAGCACCCGCGACAACTCCGCCGATACCCCCACCCTGGCGCCCCGCCCCGCCGGAGCCGCGGCACCCGAGAAGATCCGCGGCGCGCTGCTGCGCTACCGGGTACTGGCCTGGATCACCGGCCTGTGGCTGCTGGTCCTCACCGGCGAGATGGTCTACAAGTACGTGCTGCTCGAGGACTCGAGCACCGCACCCGAGTGGCTGTTCTACATCGGCCAGATCCACGGCATCTTCTACATGCTCTACCTGGTGTTCACCATCGACCTCGGCATCAAGGCGCGCTGGCAGCCCATGACCACCTTCGCCACCGCGCTCGCGGGCACCATCCCGTTCCTCTCCTTCGTCTTCGAGCACA
>NZ_JASCXP010000202.1:0-13002 GCF_030010695.1 Nocardia sp. CC201C | reverse complement strand
CCGATTCGAGTACATCAGTCATCGCCGACAATCCTGTGCGACAGCCGACCTCGGAGCAATCGGATATTCGGCCCGGCACGATACGGTTGTTCGTTGGGCGTGGCGGCACATACGCCCGATGGGTGGGACAGGTTCGCGATTGCGCGCTCGATGTGGGGGTGGCCCGCTTACCGTGGCTTCGGATACTGCCGAGCGGCCACGGGGGATCGATATGAAGCTGATGTACGCGCTGTGGGGCGCGGGTCTGGACGAACTTCTGCACGGTGCGCAGTTGCGGCGGCGGCTGGCCGAGTGCGGCGCCACCGAGTTGCAGGTGAACGTGCGGGACGCGGCGGTGGCGGCGGCGCAGGTACGGCACAGCACCTATGCGGAGCCGATCGCCGCCATCGTCGGTGTGCGTACCGAGGGCGGGCACGAATCCGTCACCACCGCACTGCGTTCCGTGGCCGACGAGGTGAACGGATGGATCGTGGACGAGCGGGTGCCCATCGTCGCGCCGGCGACCGGGGACGGGGTGCGGGCCGAGGCGCTGGCCAATGTGGCGCTGTTGCGCATTCCCGCTGACCTCACCCGGGAGGAGTGGTTGCGGCACTGGCACGGTACGCACACCACGGTCGCCATCGAAACGCAGGCCACGTTCGGGTACGTCCAGAACACCGTCGTCGAGCCGATCACCGACGGTAAACGGGTCGACGCGCTGGTCGAGGAACTGTTTCCGATGGCGGCCATGACCGACCCGCACGCCTTCTACGGCACCGGCGGCGACGAGGCCGAGTTGCAGCGCCGGATCACCCGCATGATGGAGAGCGTGGTGGCCTTCGGAGCGCATCTGGATCTCGATGTGGTGCCCACCAGTCGCTACGTGTACGCGCTGAGTCCGGTACCGGGAGCGGCTGTGCCGGGCGGCGATCTCCACTAGGGTCGGACGCGGCGCGCCGTGACGGATGCGGTGCGCTCGTTGGAGGTGAATGGTTTCGTGTCTTATCTGCTCTACGACTTCCTGTTGCCCTATATGGGCCCGTCGGCGGCCGAATACTGGGCGACGCTACTCGTCATCGGACCCATCGCGGGGTAACGGCGCAGATCCCGCGGTATTTTCCGCGCGGACACGCCGATAGCGAATACCGGCATTTCGGATAACTAGTGGTTTGCTCTCCGGAATGCGATATGTCGCGAAATTCATCGTGGCCGCGCTGGCGGCCGGTGCGATGACGATCGGCAGCGCAGCGACGGCGAAGGCGGAGTGCACGGCGCACTGCGCGGAGGACGCCGCGCCCGTGGCCGGTGGCCTGGTGCCGAATCTGCTGGGTCTGGGCCTGAGCGCGGGCGCGGCCCTGTACGGGCTCACGCCCAAGGCCATCGCCCTGATCATCGTTCCGGCGCACGAGTTTCCGGCCTTCGACAACATCATCACCCGCGAAAGCGGTTGGGATATCTTCGCGCTCAACCCGACCAGCGGCGCCTACGGTCTGCCGCAGGCGCTTCCGGCGCACAAGATGGCCAGCCACGGGCCGGACTGGATGTTCAACCCGGTCACCCAGATCCGTTGGGCCTACGACTATATGAACGCGCGCTACGGCAGCCCCACCGCCGCCTGGGCGTTCTGGCAGGCCAACGGCTGGTACTGATCGCGGTGGTACCAGCCTCCCGCAGGTCGGGGCGTCAACGCCATCGGAGCAGCCGAAGCGCTCGGTGATCTCCTCGGTGGTCAGACCACGGCCGTCAGCGGCACGGTGACCGGCTGGTGCAGCGCCCGGTCCCGGGTCCGCGTCTACGCCGCCATCGCCTCGTGGTACGGCTACCCCAGCGGTCCGCGGCCGAGCAGCACGTTGCCGCTGAACCGCAGCTGCTTGGCGCGCGGCAGCGGGTGGAACAGGCAGCCGTGGATATCCCGGTACCACATTTCGAGCGGGCTGGTGCGTGAATAGCCCACGCCGCCAACGGTTTCGATGGCCAGCCGCACCGTCGCGACGAGATTGTCGGCGGCCACCGTCTTGCGGCTGAGCGTACGGGCCGCATGCTCGTCGGTATTGGCGAAGGCCAGATCGTCGGCGGCGGTGAACATGGCGTCGATGAGATCGGCGGCCGTGGTGTGGGCGTTCGCCATCTCGCCCACCAGCGCCACGGTGTGCTCCTCGGCGCGTCGCGCCACCAGTCCGGTCGCGAATTCCACCGCCCGGTCCGCGATGCCGAGATAGGCCGACAGCACCAGCGGCATGGCCGCTCCGGCCACCACGTTCAGAATCGGCGGCCAGACGCCCGCCGGGCGCACCAGCGAGATCGCCACGTCCGGGACGAAGACCTCCTCGAAAACGATGGTGTGTGAGCCGCTGGCCCGCAAACCCACAGTGTCCCAGGTCTTCTCGATCCGCACCCCCGGCGCGGACAGCGGGATGGCGCAGTGCAGCACCTGCGGTCCCTCCGGTGCGTCGTCCCAGCGGACGCTGGTCACCGCGATGGTGCCCACCTCGCATCCGCTGGCGGGCAGCTTGTGGGCGCTCACCCGGTAGCCGCCGTCCACCCTCCGGGCACGGCCATTGGATTCCACCCAGTCCGACGCGCCGGTGCTGACCAGGATCGCCCCGGCCGCCACCTTCTCGAAGACAGCGGCGGCGTCCATGCCGTGCTTGTGCCGCCACACCTGGGCGGCCACCAGGTGGGTATGCATGGCGAAGGCCACGGCGGTGGACGGATCGTGGCGGCCCAACTCGCGCAGGACCGCGCCCAGATCGCGGTGGGTGGCACCGCCACCGCCGAATTCGACGGGGACCAGCGCCCGGGACAGGCCGGAGGAACGGAGTAGATCGACCGCGTCGGTGGCGATCTCGCCGCTGCGGTCGCGGTCGGCGACACCGTCGCGCAGGGCGGTGCCGACGCCGGTCGCCGCGGCGACCCAGGTGGCGGTGGAGGTGGGGAGGTGCACGTCGGTAGAGGTCATGTTTCGAAAGTTAGGGATGCCCGCGATAACCGGATAGTCCAGAAAATGGACTCCCCGATCGCACCCCCGGCGAGGTCTCCATGCGCGCACCCGGCGAAGGCTCATCCAGTGAAAGCTACGGCCAGTACTGTCCGATTTCCCGTGCCCTGGATGTGCTCGGCGAACGCTGGTCGCTGCTCATCCTGCGCGATCTGCTCACCGGCACCAGCCGGTTCAACGATCTCGCCCGCGGGCTGCCCGGCCTGTCGCGCAGCCTGCTCGCCAAACGGCTGCGGCAGTTCGAACGCGCCGGACTGGTCGTGAAGTCCGAACAGCGCTACCGGCTCACCGCCGCCGGGCGGGACCTCGAACCCATCCTGTTCGGACTCGGCCACTGGGGTGCGCGCTGGACCTTCGGCGAGCCGCAGCCGGACGAACTCGATGCCGATCTGCTGGTGTGGTGGATGCACACCCGCCTGGACACCTCGTCGTTCCCGGGCAAGCGTCAGGTGCTCGGCGTGCGGTTCACCGATGATCCGCGCCGCTACTGGATCGTGGTGGAGGCGGGCGTGCCGTCGGTGTGCGTGACCGATCCAGGCTTCGCGGTGGATGTGACCATCACCTCGGACGTGAGCTCGCTGTACCAGGTGTGGCTGCGTCGCCTGCCCATCGACCATGCCATCCGCACCGGTCGCCTGGAGTTCACCGGTCCGCGCATGCTGACCCGCCGGATGCCGTCGGTGCTGCGGTTGACCCCGCTGCCGCCCGTAGCGGCGGGATAGCCGGTAAACGTGATCTGCGCTACTGGGCTGGCGGGTAGGCGGTCCAGTCGTACTCAACTGGCTATCTAGTGGCCCGGGGGAGGGGCCTAGAATCGGGGTGTTCGATTCCGAGCGAGATCCGATAGGCCCAGATGACACAGGAGTTTGCCGTGACCACGTCCGACACCACCACCATCGGCACCGCCCGCGTGAAGCGCGGCATGGCCGAGATGCTGAAGGGCGGTGTGATCATGGATGTCGTCACGCCGGAGCAGGCCAAGATCGCCGAGGACGCGGGCGCCGTCGCCGTCATGGCGCTCGAGCGCGTGCCCGCCGACATCCGCGCCCAGGGCGGCGTCTCCCGCATGAGCGACCCGGACATGATCGACGGCATCATCAACGCCGTCTCCATCCCGGTCATGGCCAAGGCCCGGATCGGCCACTTCGTGGAGGCTCAGATTCTGCAGTCCCTCGGCGTCGACTACATCGACGAGTCCGAGGTGCTGACCCCGGCGGACTACTCCAACCACATCGACAAGTTCGCCTTCACCGTGCCGTTCGTCTGCGGCGCGACCAACCTGGGCGAGGCGCTGCGCCGAATCACCGAGGGCGCGGCCATGATTCGCTCCAAGGGTGAGGCGGGCACCGGTGACGTCTCCAACGCCACCACCCACATGCGCAAGATCCGCGACGAGATCCGCCGCCTGACCTCGCTGCCGGAGGACGAGCTGTACGTCGCCGCCAAGGAGCTGCAGGCCCCCTACGAGCTGGTGCGCGAGGTGGCCCAGACCGGCAAGCTGCCGGTGGTGCTGTTCACCGCCGGTGGTATCGCCACCCCGGCCGACGCCGCCATGATGATGCAGCTCGGGGCCGAGGGCGTGTTCGTCGGTTCCGGCATCTTCAAGTCCGGCAATCCGGAGCAGCGCGCCGCCGCCATCGTCAAGGCCACCACCTTCTACGACGATCCGGACGTGCTCGCCAAGGTCTCGCGTGGCCTGGGTGAGGCCATGGTCGGCATCAATGTCGAGGAGATCCCGCAGCCGCACCGCCTCGCCGAGCGCGGCTGGTAAGCCACGGCGGTAGCGGGCCGTGCGCTGAGTCAAGGCCGGGAGACAGGAATCCGTCGTCCCGGCTCGACCCGGCCGCGCGCCCGCTACCTGCGCGCATACCCTCCAGCAAACGCGGCAACATTTCGCGGACTATGCTGCGGCAAATTTACGACCTGCTGATTCCTCGCTAGCCTTCGAGCCAGTCACCGGTGAACTGTCGACATGAAGCATCCTGGCAAGGAGTCCGCATGCTGGAGATCGATCAATTCACCTATGGCTGGCTGACGCCGGTCCTCGCCTACGTCATGTCGGTCACCGGCTCGTTGCTGGCGCTGCGCTGCATGGTGCGGGCCCGCGCGCGAGGTGGGCACGGCGGGTGGGTGGCCATCGGGGCCGTCGCCCTCGGCGGCACCGGCATCTGGGTCATGCACTTCATCGCCATGCTCGGATTCTCGGTGCGGGACACCACCATTCGCTACGACGTACCGGTCACGCTGTTCAGCGCCGCCGTCGCCATGGGGGTGGTGTGGGTCGGACTGTCCATCGTGGTTCATCAGCACGCCGAGGCGTTCGCCCTGATCACCGGCGGCGCGATCACCGGGCTCGGGGTGGGGGCCATGCACTACTCGGGCATGTACGCCATGAAGACCGACGCGGTGGTGCGCTACGACCCCTGGATCGTCCTGCTGTCCCTGGTGATCGCCATCGTCGCCGCCACCGCCGCACTGTGGTTCACCCTGCACGTGCGCGGGTTCGGGTCCACGGTCGCCGCTGCCCTCATCATGGGGGTGGCGGTATCCGGAATGCACTACACCGGAATGTTCTCCATGAGCGCGCATGTCGCCGAGCACGTGCACCCGCCGTCGGGCGCGCAGGCGGGCCAACTGCTCGCACCGCTCATCGTGGCCGTCAGCATGGTGACCATGCTGACCCTGCTCCAGGTGGGTATCACCGAGATCGACGAACCCGACCTGAGCCGGATCCGCGGGCAGCGCGCGAGCCGGTTCTGGCCCAGCCGAGACGGAGGGGACGCGGTGGCCGATCCCGCCGACGACTTCCCCACCCAGTCGCTGCGGTCACGGCACCGCCGCTATTGAGTTCTCCGTTGTCGAGTCCTACGAACTACCGGACGAACTGCTCGACGAACTGCTTGGTGAACTGCTCGACGAACTGCTCGGTGAACTGCTCGACGAACTCGACGCTGTGGCCCCGGATTCCGGCTCGGCGGGGGAGAAGTGGAAGTACATGTTGAGCGCGGCGTCGAGCTCGATGGCGGAGATTCCCGTGACACCCAGCTCCCGAGACCAGTCGATGACCAGAAACGCGGGGGCCGTGCCGTTCATGGTGCCGAGCAGGGCGTAGTACTTCGCCGTACCGGCCGGGTAGACGGCCGCGGGCAGGGCGCCGTCCCCGGCGGGGTCGTGGAGGTAGCGCAGATAGTCGTAGACGGGCTGCGTCGTCCGCGCGTACGCCTGCTGTCTGCGCACGTAGCGCAGCGGCGGCAGAGGGTGCGTGGTGGAGGCGCGGTAGTACTGGAAGTAGTAGATGTCGGAGTTGCGCAACGGCTCCCGCGCCGAGCACCGCTGATTCTGCCAGGACAGAATGCGTCCCGCGCTGGGCTGCGGCGTGTTCTCGTAATAGGACGTGCTGTCGGTCGCCGCCCGCCACGTGGTGCGCAACGCCCAGCCGAGCTTGGTGTAGGTATCGCTGTGGCCGACCCGCTGGGTGCGATAGGCGGTATCGAAGACGACGAGTTTGTCGTCCTTGATTCGCTCCTGCTGGGTGGTGTCCGGCGTGGAGAGCGCGTCCGCGGCGGCCCGCATCAGCTTCTCCCGCTTCATCCCCGCCGTTCGGCACTCCTCGTAGGCCGCCGCCCAGGATTTCCAGTGCGTTGTCGCGGCCGCGGCGAAGGCGGATATCGCGTCGTCCGCGTCGAGCGGCGGTGCCTCCGGCACATCGAGATGATCCGTGGCGAGATGGTCTTCGGCGGAGGTCATGCCACTCACCGTCCTTCATGAGTCGTGCGCATGCCGAGCGCCCACCCGTGCTGTCCAGTGTGCGCCGGAACCGCAGCCCGGACCGCAGGGTCTGGTGAGGTTGGCACCGGAAGTCAGCCGCGCCGGTCTGCTTCGACCCGGGGCTCGGCCAGCGCGCGCAGCGCCGCCGCGGTGGCATCGTCCAGGGGGTAGAACAACTCGACGGCCAGTTCGGCGAGCGTCACGTCGGAGGGCGCGCCGAAGGTGACCATGGTGCTGAACAGGCGCAGTTCGCCGTGCGGGGTGCGAATGCGCAGCGGTACCGAGAACGGGCTCGAAGGCAGTGCGGCGCTGTCGGATTCGTCCTCGGGCTGCATCGGGTAGGCGGACACCTCGTCGTAGAGGTCGCGCAGCGCCGGGTCGCCCGTCGCGCGGACCTGCCGCAGCAGCCGGTCCAGCAGGTACGCCCGGACCTGGGCGCAGTTCACCATGTAGGCGGCGGAGGGGTCGCCGGGATACAGGGCGAGTCGGTACACGTTCAATGGCTCGGTGGCCAGGTGGGCGGGGATCTCGTCCTCGAACAGGCCCATGGTGCGATTGGTGGCGACCACATTCCAATAGCGGTCCACCGCGACGGCCGGATAGGGCTCGTGGGCGGTCAGCATGGCCGACAGGGCCGCCCGCGCGGCGGCCATATCCGCGTTCCCGAGATCGCGCTCCCGGTACTCGGGTGCGAAACCGCCCGCCAGCAGCACCGTATTGCGTTCGCGCAGCGGGACATCCAGTGCTTCGCACAGGGTGAGCACCATCGCCCGACTGGGGCGTGCCCGGCCGGTCTCGATACAGGACAGATGCCGCGCGGAGGAGCCCGCGGCGAGCGCCAGGTCCAGCTGGCTCAGTCGCCGTCGCTGCCGCCACTCCCGCAGCAGCGTGCCGACCGGGGAGTGCTGCGCGGGACGGGTCACGCGACCAGGCTAACCGGGCGCGGATGCGGTCCGCGATGACCTGTGAGGTCATTGAGCGCATGACCCGACCGCTGGCAGCGTGACGGCCATGACGACACCCACCGACGCAGCACCCACCGACACCGTGGCCGCACGCGCCGCCGTGCTCGACCTCCTGCACGCCCAGATGGAGGCCTGGGCGGCCGGGGACGGCACCGCCTTCGCGGCGACGTTCACCGACGACGCCGTGTTCATCTCCGTGATCGGCGAATACATCTGCGGCCGTGCCGAACTCGCGGCCGTCATGCAGCAGGGATTCGACGGTTTCATGCGTGGCACCCGCATGTCGGAGCCCACCACGCTCACCATCGACTTCCCCGTTCCCGACCTCGCCGTCATGGTCACCATCACCCCGCGCCCGTCCCCATCCGGCGTGCGCACCGCCGAAGAGTCGATCCAGACCCGAATCGCGACGCGCGTGAACGGTGCGTGGCGGTTCACGAACTTCCACAACACGCACCGGCAGATAGATGCGGGTTGAGTCCTGACTCCCAATGAATCGCGAAGCGAGAAAGGCTGTTCCACATGGTGATGACGACACCCGCCGAGACGGATCACGGACCCGGTTTCCTGCGGAGCGCGCTGCGCGTGGACGGGTGGAGTACGGGTGCCTTCGGTGCGCTCCTGCTGGCCACCGCACCGGTACTGCGAAAACCGCTGGGACTGCCGCTCGCCTGGTCGATTCCGTTCGGGGTGATCATGGTGGTCGGGGCGGCGGCACTGCTGCTGTTGGCCGGGCGCGCCGAGATTCCGGTCCGTGCCGTGCGCGCGGTGGTGGCGGTCAATGCATTGTCGGCGGTGGGCATGATCGCGCTGACCGCCACCGCTGCGCTGCCGCTCACCGGATGGGGACAGGTGTTTCTGTGCACCGGCGCGCTTTTCGTGGCGGTGTTCGCTGGACTCGAATGCGTCGGCCTGCGCCGGATGCGGCGGTGACGGCGGGGCCCCACGCGGGGACCGCAGTCGTCAGGGTAGGCGGGCGACCACCGCGAACATGGTGACCGAGCAGTGGTAGTCGCCCGTCTCGGCGCCGCGGATGAGGTCGGTCAGGAAGCGGTCGCGCTGGTCGGGGGTGACGGCACCGGCGGTCACGGCCTGGTCCAGGCCCGCGGTCAGCATGGTGTCGATGAAGGAGCGGTCCCAGACCACGGCATCGGCCCCGATGTCGTCGACGGTCAGGCCCGCCGCGGTGAGCAGCCCGGGCAGGCGGCGGCCGGAATGGCGGTTCGCGGTGTGGGAAAGCCATGACTCCAGCAGTGCCGCAACGACATCCGGATCACCCGGGTGGATGATGGCGGTCGACCAGTCACTGTCGATCAGGGCCACCCGGCCACCGGGCCGCAGCACCCGGGCGATCTCCGCGCATGCCCGCTCCGGATGGTCGAGATGCTGGAAGACCCGCTCGCATCGCACGGCATCGAAGCTGTCGTCGGGAAACGGCAGCGCATACCCGCTGCCCTCGACGAACTCCGCCGCGATTCCCGCCGCCGCGGCCCGCGCCCGCGCTTCCGCCAGCATGCCGGGATTCGGATCCACCCCGACGGCCGCGCCGCCGGGCCCCGCCAGCCGCGCCATGGCCAGCACCTCCGACCCGGTCCCCGATCCGATATCCAGGGTCCGATCCCCGGCCGCGATCCGCAGGGCAGCCCTGGTCCACTCCCGTAACCGCCGCACCCCCGGCAGCGCGGCCTGCGCGTCGAGGACCTCCACGAGAAATTCCTGCTGCTCGTCATCCCCGATCCGATCGGCGTGGAACGACGGCCCGGCGGTGTGCTCGGTCATGATGCCGTTGTACCGGAAGTTCGGCGGGCGAGGGCCGCGAACGCCGCCTCGGGTTCCCAGCGCCGGGGCGCGGTGCGCCGCGCCGGGTCGTGCACCTTCACCACACCGTTGCTGGCCAGGTCCAGGTCGGTGCGGGGATCGTCGCGGTGGGGCAGATGGTACGACGCGAACGTGTACCAGAACGCGATGTCCATGCCGTCGGCATCGAAGATGTCGAGCAACTCCAGAAGGTGTGCGGCCTGGCCGGCTTCGTCACGTGTGTGGTCGCCGTCGAGTCGTAGGGGATGGGCGGTGTCCGGATCCCACACGACGATATCGCCGCCGCGCGGTCCGGCGTCGGGCGCGCTACGGTAAGTGGCACAACCGAATTCGGTGATCGCCAGCGGTTGGGTCCGGTAGCCGCGGCGCGGACGCGGCTGAAACGAAGCGGGGCTCCGGGCGGATGTCCACCGCCGGAGCGACACGTGGGAAAGGCCGCCTGCTGCCGGAGATTCTGCTGCGTGCCGCTCGGGCCGGGTTATCGCAGGCGGAGGGCGGGGCGGGTGGGGTGGTCCCAGGCGACGATGATGTCGGGTTGCTCGTGGTGGTGGCGGTCGTGATCGTGGAGGGCGGCGATCGTGAACGTGTCCGCTTCGGGGGTGGTGCGGTGGAGGGCGGCGTCGGACATGCGCAGGGCTACCGTCAGGTCGAAGGGGAGGTCGCGGCCGAGCAGCATCGGACCCGCGACGAGCAGGACGGTGTTGGGTGGGGTTGCGCGGGTGGTGGCGCGGGCGGAGCGGTCGGTGCGTTCGTCCCACAGGGCGGGGAGGTAGCGGTGGTGGGTGCGGAGTGGTTGCAGGACTTCGCGATTCAGGGCCGAATAGTCGAACCAGGCGGTGCGGTAGGACAGTTCGTCGGTGCGGCCGAATTCGTAGCGCAGGGAGGCGGGGCGGACGAAGTCGTGCAGGGCGATCACGGCGGCGGTGCGGCCGTGGCCGACGGCCCGGTCGGCGACGGTGCGGGCGAAGCGGACGGGATCGGCGGCGTCCGCGCCGTCCACGGCCACCACGGCGGGTTCGGGGAGGGCGAAGGCGCGGTCGGCGATGCGGTCGGCGAGAGCCTCCGGGGTGAGGGCGGCGAACTCGGGCACCCCACCATCTATACCCGGCACCATTCGCTCGAACGTCGCCGCCAGGTTGTTAGCCTGAGCCGGACAATCCGGAAAGGGACGGTGCATGGCGACGATCGAAGAGGCCCTCGAGATAGAGCACATCGAGCGCGACATCTTCCGCGGCGCGTCCACCAAGACGCAGCTGCCGCGCACATTCGGAGGGCAGGTCGCCGGGCAGGCGCTGGTCGCGGCGGTGCGCACCGTGGAACCTCGCTTCCAGGTGCATTCGCTGCACGGTTACTTCCTGCGCCCCGGCAATCCGGTGGAGCCGACCGTGTACCTGGTCGATCGGATTCGCGACGGACGCTCCTTCTGCACCCGCCGGGTGACCGGCGTGCAGAACGGCGAGGCCATCTTCACCATGTCGGCGTCGTTCCATGTGGGCGACGAGGGGCCGCAGCACCAGGACACCATGCCCGTCGTGCCGCCGCCGCACGACATGCCCGACGCCAAGACCACCATGAGCCCGGAGCGGCTGTGGGCCATGCGCGAATGGGAGCACTGGGATATCCGCACCATCCCGCAGGAGCAGGTGTCGCGCCGCGACGGACTGGCCGCCCAGCAGCAGGTGTGGTTCCGCTACCGGCACCCGCTGCCCGACGATCCGCTGTTCCACGTGTGCACCCTGGCCTATATGAGCGATATGACGCTGCTGGGGTCCTCGAAGGTCATCCATCCCGACGAACCCACCCAGAACGCGTCGCTCGACCACGCCATGTGGTTCCTGCGCCCGTTCCGCGCCGACGACTGGCTGCTCTACGACCAGCAGTCGCCGTCCGCCGGGCTGGGCCGGGCACTGACCGCCGGGCGGATCTGGAATCAGCGCGGCGAGCTGGTGGCGGTCGTGCTGCAGGAGGGGCTCATCCGCACCCTGCGCGAGCCGGGCGCATCGTTCCCTCCCGGCACCAACTGATCCGCGCCGCCCGTGGGTGTGCCGGGTCACCAGGACCGCGGTCCGTATGCTCGAAGCCGTGAATCCGACCATTGGTGTGCTGGCTCTGCAGGGCGACGTCCGCGAGCATATGCGCGCGCTCGCCGAATGCGGGGCCGAGCCGGTCCCGGTGCGGCGGGCCGCCGAACTCGCCGCGGTGGACGCGCTGGTGCTGCCCGGCGGGGAATCGACCACCATCAGCAAACTGCTCGAGGTCTTCGACCTGCTGGAGCCGCTGCGGCAGCGGCTGCGCGACGGGATGCCCGCGTACGGCTCCTGTGCGGGCATGATCCTGCTGGCCTCGGAGGTGCTCGACACCCGGCCGGATATGCAGCCGCTGTACGGCATTGATATGACGGTGCGGCGCAACGCTTTCGGTCGTCAGGTGGATAGTTTCGAAACCGATCTCGACTACACCGGGCTCGACGACGGCCAGGTGCGCGCGGTGTTCATCCGCGCCCCGTGGGTGGAGAAGATCGGCGACGGGGTCGAGGTGCTGGCGACCGTGCCCTCCGGCCCCGCGGCGGGCCGCATGGTGGCCGTTCGGCAGGGCAATGTCATGGCGACCTCGTTCCATCCGGAGGTCACCGGCGATCTGCGGGTTCACCGGCTGTTCGTCGACACCATGGTGCGCCCACGCGCCGGTGTGTGAACGCGCGATAGTCTCTATCGGGAAAACACGTCCCCTGAAAAGAGGAAGTAGGGAATGAGCGGCCACTCCAAATGGGCCACCACCAAGCACAAGAAGGCTGCCCTCGACGCCAAGCGGGGCAAGCTCTTCGCGAAGCTGATCAAGAATATCGAGGTGGCGGCGCGGACCGGTGGTGGTGACCCGGATGGCAACCCGACGCTCTACGACGCCATCCAGAAGGCCCGCAAGAATTCGGTGCCGCTGGACAATATCGAGCGCGCCCGCAAGCGCGGCGGCGGCGAAGAGGCCGGCGGTGCCGACTGGCAGACCATCATGTACGAGGGCTACGGCCCCAGCGGTGTCGCGGTGCTGGTGGAATGCCTCACCGACAACCGCAACCGCGCCGCGGGCGAGGTCCGCGTGGCGGTGACCCGCAACGGCGGCAATATGGCCGACCCGGGCTCGGTGTCATACCTGTTCTCCCGCAAGGGCGTCGTGACCCTGGAGAAGAACGGCCTGTCCGAGGACGACGTCCTGATGGCCGTGCTCGACGCCGGCGCCGAAGAGGTCAACGACCTGGGCGAGGAGTTCGAGATCATCTCCGAGCCGGGCGACCTGGTGGCGGTCCGCACCGCCCTGCAGGGCGCGGGCATCGACTACAACTCGGCCGAATCCGGCTTCCAGCCCTCGGTGTCGGTCCCCGCCGACGCCGACCTGGCCAAGAAGGTGTTCAAACTCGTCGACGCCCTCGAGGACTGCGACGACGTGCAGAACGTGTACACCAATATCGACGTCTCGGAC
>NZ_JASCXP010000201.1:0-13028 GCF_030010695.1 Nocardia sp. CC201C | reverse complement strand
CGCGATTGTCGGCCCAGCGTTGTCGCGGCCATGCTCGCCCGCCTCGGGTGTGGCGATGGATGCCCGGTTGTCGGTTCGCGCCAATACGTGCCGATTTCGCGGATTCGCCTACCGGCCGGTACGGCACGGGTGATCATTGATGAAAATGTGAACCGACTACTTGTCACATCTTGTGGTCAGGAGGTCACCCCGATGTTCGATCAGTTCCTTCCCCCCGTTCCCACCCTGCGGCACGCGGCCCGCACGGTCGCGCGGCTCGTGGTCACGGGTGCGGCCGTGACCGCCCTGGCCCTCACCGCGGCCCCGGTGTTCGCCGAACCCGCTGCCGCCCCGGCACATCCGTCCACCGGAATCACCGACGAGGTGCTCGCTGCCATCGATTCGGTGACGACCGTGCGCCTGCCGGGCCTGGAACTGCCCGCGCTGTTCACCCCGAACACCGCCATCGTGGTGCTCGGCTACGGGCTGCTGCCGGACGGGTCCATGCGTCCGGAACTGATCAATCGGCTGCACGCCGGATACGTCTCGGCGGTGCTCTCCCCCGCCGCGCCGGTCATCGTCACCGGCGGCAATCCGCGCAATGGCGTGCCCGAGGCGGCAGCCATGGCGGAGTGGCTGATCGCGCGCGGCATTCCCCCGCAGCGCATCCATGTCGAGACCCAGGCGAATTCGACGGTGCAGAACGCGGCCTTCTCGGCGAAGGTGATGGCGGCCATCGGCGCGACGACCGCCATCCTGATCACCTCCGCAGATCACATCGGGCGCGCGCTCAGCAACTTCCAGGCCGCCGGAATCCCGGTGGTGGCGACCATGACCCCTGATGAGACGCCCCTGTCGGCACAGCCGTTCGGCCCCGGGCAGTGACGGCCCCCCACTCCCAACCCGACAACCCGCCGCGCGACACCGCGGCGGTACGGGGCAGCGACGCCACCCGACCCGGAGTCACATCAGATAGCGGGTGATGCTCTCGGCCACACAGGCCGGACGGTCGGCACCGTCGAGTTCGACGGTGACGGTGCGTTCGGCCTGCACCCCGCCGGGGACGTCGGTGACGGAGTTCAGCGTCAACCGCACCCGAATCGCCCCACCGGCCAGAACCGGCGTGATGAAGCGAACCTTGTTCAGCCCGTAGTTGATTCCGGCGCTGGCGCGGCGCACGGTCATGATCTGCTGGGTGAGCGGCACGATGAGCGACAGGGTCAGAAAGCCGTGCGCGATGGTGCCGCCGTAGGGTCCGGCGGCGGCGCGGTCGGCGTCCACGTGGATCCACTGGTGGTCCCCGGTGGCCTCGGCGAACAGGTCGATGCGCCGCTGATCGACGGTGAGCCAGTCGCTCACCCCGACCTCGGTGCCGACGGCGTCGCGCAGGGCGTCGAAGTCCGCGAACTCGGTCATGCGTCGCGCTCCTTACAGTCCCATATCCTTGGCGATGATCATCTTCATCACCTCACTGGTGCCACCGTAGATCCGGTTGACGCGATTGTCGGCGTACAGCCGGGCGATCGGATACTCGTTGATGAATCCGTAGCCGCCGTGCAGTTGCAGGCACCGGTCGATGACGCGGGCGGCGACCTCGGTGCAGAACAGCTTGGCCGAGGCGGCGTCGGCGGGGGTCAGTTCCCCGGCGTCGAGGGCGTCGAGGGCGCGGTCCACCACGGCCTCGGCGGCGTCGACCTCGGCGCGACAGGCGGCGAGCTCGAACTTGGTGTTCTGGAAGCTGGCCACCGGTTGCCCGAAAACACTGCGCTGCCGGGTGTATTCCTTCGCGAACCGCACCGCGGCCGTGGCCTGCGCGTACGCGCCGACGGCAATGGACAGTCGCTCCTGCGGCAGATTGCGCCCGAGGTAGGAGAACCCCTGATGTTCCGCGCCGAGCAGATCCGCCACCGGCACCCGCACGTCGGTGAAGGTGAGTTCGGCGGTGTCGGAGACCTTCAGCCCCAGCTTGTCGAGCTTGCGGCCGACGGTGTAGCCGGACGCGGTGGTGTCCACGACGAACAGCGAGATCCCATGGCGGCGGTCCTGTTCGGTGGGCGGCGCGGTGCGGGCGCAGACGATCACCCGGTCGGCGTGCACGCCGCCGGTGATGAAGGTCTTGGCGCCGTTGAGCACATAGTGGGTACCGTCCTCGGACAGCGTGGCGGTGGTGCGCATGCCGGCCAGGTCGGAGCCGGTGCCGGGTTCGGTCATGGCGATGGCGAACATGAGTTCGCCGGTGACGAAGCCCGGTAGCCAGCGCTGTTTCTGCTCGGCGGTGGCGAGGGATTTCAGATAGGGCAGGCAGAGTCCGACATGGACGCCCGAACCGCCGAAGGACACTCCGGCGCGCGCGGTCTCCTCCATGAGAATGGCCTGGAACTTGAAGGATTCGATACCCGCTCCGCCGTACTCCTCGGGCACCTCGATGCCGAAGACGCCGAGTTCGGCCAGCCTGTAGTAGAACTCGCGGGGCACGATGCCCTCGGCGTACCACTTCTCGTAGACGGGCACCACCTCGGCCGCGATGAAGGCGCGCACCGTCTCCCGGAAGGCGTCGTGGTCGGCGGTGAAAACCGTTCTGCGCATGATGTTCTCGATCCCCTAGAGACGGCGTCCGCCGTCGACGTACACGGTCTGCCCGGTGACGAAGGCAGCATTCTCGGAGGCCAGGAAGGCCACCACATCGGCGATATCGGCGGGCTGGCCGACCCGCCGCAGAGGGGTGATCTCGGCCGTCTTGGCCTGCAACTCTTCGGAACTCACGCCGAGGCGGGCGGCGGTGGCGGCGGTCATCTCGGTGACGATGAAGCCCGGTGCGACGGCGTTGACGTTGATGCCGTAGGGCCCGAGTTCCATGGCGAGGGTGCGGGTGAAGCCCTGGATGCCCATCTTGGCGGCGCTGTAGTTGGCCTGCCCGCGATTGCCGAGCGCGGAGACGCTGGAGGTGTTGACGATCTTGCCGGAGCGCTGCGCGACCATATGCCGCTGGGCGGCCCGGCTGCACAGGAACGCACCACGCAGGTGGACCGACATGACGGTGTCCCACTCCGCCACGGACATCTTGAACAGCAGGTTGTCGCGCAGCACCCCGGCATTGTTGACCAGGATGTCCAGCGAGCCGAGTTCGGCCGCCACCCGGTCGACGGCGGCGTCCACCTGGTCCTCGGCGGTCACGTCGCAGGCCACGGCGATGGCCTTGCCGCCCGCGGCGGCGATGGCGTCCACGGTCGCGGCGCAGCTGCTCTCATCCAGATCGACCACCGCCACGGTGGCGCCGTCGGCGGCGAGCCGCTGCGCGATGGCCGCGCCGATCCCCCGTGCCGCACCGGTCACGAAGGCGACCGGCTGTGCTGGATTCCCGGGCCCGGGAGTCACGAGCGCGGGACCCGGGGACGACGCGTTCGGGGGCGCGGGACTCGGGGACGCAGCACTCGTGGACGCGGGTGCCACAGCCGCGAGATTCAGCGGCGCGGAGTCGGCAGGTGCGCGGTCAGCGGGTGTGGGCTCGGCAGCCGCGGACTCGGCGGGTGTGGGCTCGGCAGCCGCGGGCTCAGCGGGTGCGAGATTGGCCGGTGCTGGATTCTCGGGCACGGAATTCTCCTGTCGGGCAGTATCTTTCGGGTTATGCCGGGCGCGGTTCACGCGAAGGCGTTCACGCCGGTGAGGGCGCGGCCGATGAGCAGTTTCTGGATCTGGCTGGTGCCCTCGTAGAGGGTGAGCACGCGGGCGTCGCGCAGGTACTTCGACACCGGGTACTCGTCGATGTAGCCGTAGCCGCCGAAGACCTGGATGGCATTGTTCGCGGCCTTGACCGCCGCCTCGCTGGCGAACAGCTTGGCCATGGACGCGGCGGTGCCGAAGGGCTGGCCGCGCTCGATCAGGTCGGCGACGCGCCAGGTCAGCAGGCGCGCGGCGTCGACCTCGACGGCGATATCGGCGAGCAGTTCCTGGACGAGCTGGAAGGACGCGATGGGTTTGCCGAACTGCTCGCGCTCCCCGGCGTAGCGCACCGACGCCTCCAGGCAGGCCCGCGCCACGCCGACACAGCCCGCCGCGACGCCCATGCGGCCTTTGTCCAAGGCCCCCATGGCGATCCGGAAACCCTGGCCTTCCGCGCCGAGCCGCGCGGTATCCGGCACCCGGACGTCGTCGAGCATCAGTTCCGCGGTGGCCTGACCGCGCAGGCCGAGTTTGCCCTTGATCTCGGTGCGGCCGAATCCCGGTGTGTCCGTGGGCACCAGGAAGGCGGTCACCCCCTTCGGCCCCGGCCCGCCGGTGCGTGCGAAGACGAGCGCGATATCGGCGTGAGTGCCGTTGGTGATGAAGATCTTGGTGCCCGACAGCACCCACTCGTCACCGTCGCGGGCGGCGCGGGTGGTCAGCGCGGCGGCGTCGGAGCCGGTGCCCGGTTCGGTGAGGCCGAAGCAGCCCAGTGACTGCCCGGCGCACAGCCGCGGCAGCCAGTGCGCGCGCTGCTCGGCACTGCCGTAGGTTCTGATCGATTTGGCGACCAGGCCCAGCGATACCGAGACGATGCCGCGCACGGCGCTGTCCCCGCGACCCAGCTCCTCGAGCAGCAGGCAGTAGGCCAGGGCATCGCCGCCGGAGCCGCCGTATTCCTCGGGTATCTCGATGCCGAGGAAGCCCATCGCGCCGAGTTTGCCGACGATCGCCGGATCGACCGCTTCGGCGCGGTCCCACTCGGTGGCGAACGGCACGACCTCCTTGTCGACCCACGCCCGGGCGACCTCCCGCAGTTCGCGGTGCGCGTCGCCGAGTTCGAAGTCCATCTCCACTCCTAACCGAACAGTGTTAGGTTTAACGCCGCAGACGGTATCCTAACGCCGTTCGGTTAATCAAGTGCCAGGTGATAGATTCGGCTCCGACGAGAGAGGTGAGGGCGATGGCCAGGCCGAAGGTGCCGCTGCTCAGCCGCGACCGCATTCGCGAGGCGGCGCTGACCCTCGTCGACCGCGACGGTCTCGGTGAGCTGTCCATGCGCAAGCTGGCGGCCGAACTGGGCGTTCAGGCCGCGTCACTGTACGGCCACTACCCCACCAAGGACGATCTGCTCGACGATATCGCCCGCGGCCTCATGAGCCGGGTCGATACCTCGGCCTTCGACACCGGCGACTGGCGGCACGGACTCATGGAGTGGGCGCGCTCCTATCGCGCCGCCCTGGTGGCGCATCCGAATTTCGTGCCGTACCTGGCCTCCGGGCCGGGGCAGCGGGAGGAGAACCTGCGCGCGGCCGATGCGGTGCACGGCGGCCTGGTGGGTGCGGGCTGGCCGCCGCGCGAGGCCACCATGATCGGCGCGGCCACCCGCTATCTGGTGATGGGTTCGACCGTCGGCTCGTTCTCGCGCGGCTTCGTCGACGATGTGCGGGTCTACCGCGACCGCTATCCGCATCTGGAGCAGGCGCACCTGCTGCGCGCCCGGGCCGACGAAATCGACTCCGAGAGTTTCGAATTGGCGCTGCGTGCCTTCGTGGACGGGCTGGGGCTGCGCGCCGACAGCCCCGGCCCGTCCTGAATGAACCCGGCTAGGCGAATTCCGCGCGCACCTGATCCTCGGTCAGCCCGTAGTCGGCCAGCGAGTACCGGTGTGACGGCTTGCGGTCACCGGATCTGCTCTCCGCGTCGAGGGCGAGCATGGCCGTGCGCGCCGCATCGGTGAGCTCCATGCCGAAGGCCTTGTAGATGGTCTCGATGGTGCCCATCGGATCGGCCCGCAGATCCTCGAACTGGATGTCGAGGAACTGATCGGCGCGGTAGCGCGACCGCGCCGCGGTGAACTCCCGCCAGCCGCGCGACCACAGCTCCAGTTGCGCCGCACCCAGTTTCGCCCCGCCGAAGGAGTTGGACCACCCCTTGGTGGCCTGCTCGGACAGACTGCACGAGGAACCGATGATGGTGACCGGATCGCGGTGGGTCTGGATGATGAGCGCATCCGGGTACACCCGCATGAGCGCGTCCAGGGCGAACAGGTGGCTGGGGTTCTTGAGCACCCAGCGGCGCTGGTCGCCGAGTCCGATGAGTTGCAGGTTCTTCCGGTGCCGCACATAGGCATTGGTCCAGTCCTGCTCCCGCAGCCACCGCGAGTAGGTGGGCAGGTAGGCGAGGCTCTCGTAGGCGATGGACTTCACCGTCTGCCGCAGCAGCTGCCAGCATTCCTCCACATCGGCGGCGCTCATGTAGTGCACGCCCATGAATTCCGGGTTCTCGATGCGGTGCTGGGCGAATCCGGCGTCGATGCGCTGGTAGACCGGATTGTCGGCCCAGGTGTCGCGCGGCGGCCGGGGTTGCGGGAATTCGGTGAGCCACATCTCCAGCGCTTGATGGGCCGGATCGGCGGCGAGCAGTCGGTGCAGGGCCGTGGTGCCGGTGCGCGGCAGGCCGGTCACGAAGATGGGTCGGGTGACCGGGGTGTCGGCATAGCCGGGATGGGCCTGCCAGGACGCCTCGCTCAGCGCCCGCGCCACCAGTGCGCCGCGCAGGAAGTAGCGGCTCATCTTGCTGCCGAGTTCGGTGAGGTCGGCGTCGCGCTGGTAGGAATCCAGCAGCACGGCGAGCGCCTCGGTGTAGTCGTCGGCCCCGAAATCGGTGAGACCGCAGACCTTGGTGGCGGAGGCGTGCAGGTCCTCGACCGTTCCGACGCCGGTACGTCTGCTCATGATTGTCTGTTCCTCCACTCTCAGACGTGGTATTCGCCGCAGTTGACGTCGAGGGTCTGCCCGGTGATGGCGCTGGCCCACGGGGAGGCCAGGAACACCACGGCGCGGGCGATCTCATCGGGTTCGGGCAGCCGCTTCAGATCGGATTTGGCCGCGGTCTGCTCGTACACCTGTTCCGGGGTGATGCCGTACTTCTTGGCGATCTCGCCGAAGTACCACTTCAGCTGGTCGTTCCAGATGTAGCCCGGGGCGACGGTATTGACGCGAATACCCTTCGGGCCGAGTTCGGTGGCGAGGGTGTGCGACATGGCGTGCAGTGCGGATTTGGCGAGTTTGTAACTGCCGTAGCGGGGTTCGGAGTGCCGCAGCACCGCGGAGTTGATCATGACCACGGCACCCTCGGACTCCGCCAGCGCGGGGGTGAACGCCTGGGTCATCCGCAGATTACCCAGCACGGTCAGATCCAGGCTGTCGCTGATCTGCTGGAAGTCGGTGCGCTCCAACGGTTTCATGGACGGTACCGCGAAGGCGTTGTTCACCAGGACGTCGACGCGGCCGAAGGTGTCCATGGTGCGCGCCACCAGCGTGCGCACCGCCTCGTCGTCGGTGATGTCGGTGGGCACGCAGAGGGTTTCGGCACCCGCCGCCTCCAGTTCGGCCGCCACCTCCTTCAGCCGGGATTCGGTGCGCGCGGCCAGCACGACGGTGGCTCCGGCGGCGGCGGATTCGGTGCAGATGGAGCGGCCGAGGCCGGGGCCGACGCCGCTGACGACGACGACCTTGTCGGCCAGCATGGGGTTGTTCATGAGGGTTCCTGTGCGTTGTAGGGATCAGCCGAGCGGGATCAGCCGAGTTGCCGGTCGGCGAAGGCGCGCTGGCGGGCGGCGATGCGCTCGCGCCAGCCGGCCGCATCGATGCGGTTGTGGTCGTGGTGCGGCAGGTGGGCGGCGACCTTGTCGAAGGGCACCACCTCGGCGACCGGACCTTCCTCGGGGGTGATGGGCCGATCGGTGCGCTGCCAGCGGAACTGGAGAATGCCCTGACCGCGGCCGGTGGTCTCGATCCAGTTGGCGATGCCCGGATCGCGCGCCGACACCACCATGCGGACCATGTCATCCGGATCCACCTGTGCCTGCGCGTGATTGAGGCTGGTCTGGTGGTTCACGTAGTCCAGCGAGATGTACCACATGCTGCCCAGCTGGAAGCCCAGGTACGGGGCGCGCGAGCGCGGGATGGTGATGACGAGCGCCTGGTCGTCGGTGAGGTCGTAGTGGCCCACCGAGGAGTACTGGGTGCTCAGTCCGCCGGGGGTGAGCCGGGGTGCGGTGAGGGTGTTGACCGGCAGGTCCAGGTAGAACCATTTCGGGAAGTTGAACCAGGTGTGGATGCGCGAGAGCAGCATCTTCCCGGCGGCCCGGTAGCGTTTGCGCAGTTGCGCGGTATCGGGCTCGGTCGGGGCGGTGCCGACGGTGTCCACGCGTTCGATGCGGATGCGGCCCTTGGTCTCGTTCGCCCAGTCGCCGTACACCTCCCGCACGGCCAGCATGGACGCGCCCTCGCCGAGTACGACGTAGTTCGGCTCCGGATTCGCCCTGGGTGGGCCGAAGCGCAGCTGGTAGCGGCCGTCGGCGTCGATCTCGAGCCGACGGTCGTCGAAGGCGTCGTCACCGCCCGGCACGTCGGTGGCCGTGTAATCGCCTTTGAGCACTTGGAAACTCAGGTCGACGGTACTGCCGCGCACTCCGGTCACCAGGTATTCGGCCGTCGGTTCGATATTCGCGTGGTAGTAGAGGGTGTCCGGGTTGTCCAGGCCCATCTTGGCGTGCGGTCCGGTGGAGCTGACGAAGTACGGATGCGAGGTGCCGTGCACGCCGGACAGGCGCAGGCAGGCCGAGATGCTCGCCGCCAGATAGTCGTAGCCCTCGGCGTGGTCGGCGTCGGTGCGGATGAACGGCGCGGCGGCGATGAGCTTCTCGGCCTCGGCCACGGCCGCCAGGAAGGGATCGGTCAGCGGCAGCGCCGCCTGGTCCGGTCCGGCGGCGGGGGTTCCGGGGGCGTCTGCGGTGTCGGATGCGGTCATCGGTGTTCAGCGATTCCTAGCTCTCGGCGGATGAGTTCGGCAATGGCGGTCGGGGTGCCGTCGGCGGGGGTGATCACCAGATCGGCGTGCTCGGGGCGCTCGTACGGGGAGTCGATCCCCGTGAATCGGGTGATCTCACCGGCGCGGGCTTTGGCGTAGAGCCCCTTGGGGTCCCGGTCCTCACAGGTGGCCAGCGGGGTGTCGACGAAGATCTCGTGGAATTCCAACCCCTTGTCGGCGTGGATCTTTCGCGCGTTCTCCCGCTCGGCGGCGAAGGGACTGATCAGCGAGACGATGGCGATGGTGCCGGAATCGGCGAACAGCGCCGCGATCTCGGCGACCCGGCGGATGTTCTCCCGCCGCTCGTCGTCGCCGAATCCCAGATCGCCATTGATGCCGTGCCGCAGGTTGTCCCCGTCGAGCAGATAGGCGGGGCGTCCCGCGGCGATGAGCTGCCGCTCCAATTCCACGGCGATGGTGGACTTTCCGGAGCCGGACAGCCCGGTCAGCCACAGCGTCCTGCCCTGGGACAGCCGCTGGGTGCGCTCCACCGCCGAGCGGTGCCAGGTGACCGGTCCGCGGGCCTGCGGTTGTACCGGCGTGCGGCCGGTGATCATGCCCGCGGCGACGGTCTGATCGGTGCGCTCGTCGATGAGGATGAAGCTGCCCGTGGCGCGGTTGGCGCGGTAGGGGTCGAACAGGATGGGCTGGGTGCTGTGCAGGGTGACGCGGCCGATGTCGTTGAGCGCCAGGAGCGGCGCGTCCTCCACCCGATGCAGGGTGTTCACGTCCAGCCGGTAGTCGAGCGCCCGCACCCGCACCCGCGCGGTCTGGGCGGCGGTGCGGATGGCGTAGCGGTCGCCGGGGCGCAGTTGGGTGTCGTCGGAGAACCAGCACACCATGGCGTCGAGTTCCCGGTCCTGATGCGGCTGATTGCCGGGGCGGGCGAGCATATCGCCGCGGCCGATGTCGATCTCGTCGTCCAGGGTGAGGGAGACGGCCATGCCCGCGCAGGCTTCCTCCACCTTGCTGCCGCCCGGCCCCCAGATCTGGCCGACGCGGGTGGCGCGTCCCGAGGGCAGCACGGTGATCTCGTCGCCGGGTTTGAACACGCCGCCCGCGATGGTGCCCGCGTAGCTGCGCCGCGTCTCCCCGCTGGGGCGGATGACGTACTGCACCGGCAGCCGGGCGTCGATGAGATTGCGGTCCGAGGCGATGTGCACATCCTCGAGGTGGCGCAGCAGCGGCGGGCCCGGGAACCAGGGGGTGCGCGGGGAGGGCTCCACCACATTGTCGCCGTGCAGGGCCGACAGCGGCAGGAAGCTGAGGTCGCGGACCTCGAGTTTGGTGGCGAAATCGGCGAATTCCTCGCGGATCTCGTCGAAGCGGTGGCGGGAGAAGTCCACCAGGTCCATCTTGTTGACGCACAGCACCAGGTGACCGACGCCCAGCAGCGAGGACAGGAAGGCGTGGCGGCGGGTCTGCTCGGAGACCCCCTGGCGGGCGTCCACCAGTATGAGCGCCAGGTCCGCGGTGGAGGCTCCGGTCACCATGTTCCGGGTGTACTGCACATGGCCCGGGGTGTCGGCGATGACGAATTTCCGTCGGGGCGTGGCGAAATAGCGGTAGGCGACGTCGATGGTGATGCCTTGTTCGCGTTCGGCGCGCAGGCCGTCGGTGACCAGTGACAGGTCGGGGGCTTGGTCGCCGCGCGCGGTGCTGAATTTCTCGATGGCCGAGAGCTGGTCGCTGAACAGGGCTTTGGAGTCGTAGAGCAGGCGGCCGATGAGGGTGGACTTGCCGTCGTCCACACTGCCCGCGGTGGCCAGGCGTAAGAGATTGCGGCGCATCAGAAGTAGCCCTCTCGCTTGCGATCCTCCATGCCGGAGTCGGAGATGCGGTCGTCGGCGCGGGTCGCGCCGCGTTCGGTGAGGCGGGTGACGGCGGTTTCGGCGATCACCTCGGCGGGAGTGGCGGCGCTGGATTCGACGCAGCCGGTGCAGGTGGCGTCGCCGACGGTGCGGAAGCGCACGGTGGTCTCGTAGGGCCGCTCCCCCGAGCCGAGCCGCAGGAAACGGTTGGTGGCCAACAGCATTCCGTCGCGCTCCACCACCTCGCGACGGTGCGCGTAGTACAGCGACGGCAGTTCCACGGCGGCGGAGTCGATGTACTCCCAGATATCCAGCTCGGTCCAGTTCGACAGCGGGAACACCCGGATGTGCTCACCCCTGCGGTGCCGTCCGTTGTACAGGTTCCACACCTCGGGGCGCTGGGCGCGCGGATCCCAGGCCCCGTACTCGTCGCGGAAGCTGAACACCCGTTCCTTGGCGCGGGCCTTCTCCTCGTCGCGGCGCGCGCCGCCGAAGACCGCGTCGAAGCGGTGTTCGCCGATGGCGCGCAGCAGGGTGGTGGTCTGCAGGCGGTTGCGGGTCTCGCCCGGTCGCTCCGCCACCCGCCCGGCGTCGATATCGTCCTGCACCCGCGCCACCAGCAGGCGCGCGCCCAGCCGTTCGGCGGTGCGGTCCCGGAAGTCGATCACCTCGTCGAAGTTGTGCCCGGTGTCGATGTGCAGCAGCGGGAAGGGCAGCGGTGCGGGCCAGAACGCCCGTCGCGCCAGTTCCAGCATGACCGCCGAATCCTTGCCGCCCGAGAACAGCAGTACCGGCCGCTCGAAGGTGGCCGCGACCTCTCGGATGATGTGCACCGATTCGGCCTCGAGCGCTGTCAGGTGCGACAGCTCGTATCCCGTGGGCATCACTCACTCACCTATCGCGCCGAACGCCACCCGAGCCGTTTCCCCCCGAGGAGCCCTCCGGGTTGCGGTGTCGAATATTCGACGCTATTGTTCGATAATGTGACACCGACGATAGGCGGCGAGCCTGACGGCGGTCAATAGCCCATGGTGAATTCCCCTGCCCCGGGGCCGCTTCCACACCTCCACATGCCCTCCACACCTGCGCACGCCCTTCGCGCACCGACGAGCAGGACGAACGATGACCGCAGCCGCCCAGCCCGAGCCGTCCGCCTCGCCGCCCACCCAGCGGGTGGTGCGGGTGATCGACCTGCTGTCGCGCCGCCCGGCCGAACATCTCTCGCTGGCGGCCATCGTCCGCGCCACCGGCATGTCCCGGGCGACCGCGCACGCGGTGCTGACCCAGCTCACCGCCGACGGCTGGACGCTGCGCGACGACAGCGGCAACTACAGCCTGGGATTGGAACTGGTGACGGTCGCGCGGCGCGCCGAAG
The DNA here is from genome assembly GCF_030010695.1 of Nocardia sp. CC201C. Classification (NCBI taxonomy): domain Bacteria; kingdom Bacillati; phylum Actinomycetota; class Actinomycetes; order Mycobacteriales; family Nocardiaceae; genus Nocardia; species Nocardia sp. CC201C. Next base: position 1,046 of record NZ_JASCXP010000201.1, on the reverse strand, counting down.
CCGCCTTCCCGCTGCGCCGCCTGGCCGCCGATCCCATGCGAAAGCTGGCCGCCCAGCACGATATTCCGGTCTTCCTCGCCGAACGCGAAGCCGACGCCATCCTCGTCACGGAGGTCATCGGCACCCCCTCGGTGCCCTGGATCCGGGTGGGCCGCCGCCTCCCCCTGGCCCCGCCGGTCTGCCGCGAATTCGTCGCCTGGGCCCCCGCGCCCGAACGCGACGCCTGGATCGCCATCGCCGACCCGTCCCACCGACCCCGCCTGAGCGCCGTACTGGACGCCATCCGCACCCGCGGCTACGCGGTCGAGCGCCTCGCCGACGACTCCACCCCCATGCTCGAGGCCCTCTCCACCCTCCGCCACTCCCCCGTCACCGATCCCCTGCGCCACCGCCTCAACGCGATGATCACCGACCTCATCACCATCGACTACCTGCCCGACGAACTCACCGACCACAACGCGGTGGTCTCGGTCGCCGCGCCGATCTTCGGCACGAACCGCGCCACCACCGGCAGTGCTGGTACCGCCGGCGTCGATACGGGCCGCACCACCGACCGCGTCGCCGCCGCCGTAGTCGCCTGCCCCGACACCAATCTCACCGCGGCCGCATTGGAAGCCCTGGCCACCGACACCATGGCCGCCGCTGCCGCGATAGCCGGGGGACAGCGATAAGCAGAGCCGCGCAACGACCAGCGCGCAATCGCATGAACGGCTGTAACCCACGCAACCAACCCAACCCGCGCCACCAACCCAACCCGCGCCACCAACCCCAACCGGGCGTGACTACGGGCAGTCTGTGCAAGGGGCATGCGCGCGCGAAGATATCCGCATCGCGCCAGGACGGGCACGCAGCACACGCAGAACGGGCTCGCACCGCCACCGAACCGGCGGCGTAGCCACGACACCCACCACTGTCCGGGGAACGGGGCAACCTCCCCAGCCGCTACGCACCTCCCGTCCGGGAAACAGGCAACTCAGCAGGCCATACACCGCCTTTGGGTGGGCGCACATCACGCGCGGCGAGCACATACGACACCCGTAGCAGTG
>NZ_JASCXP010000200.1:0-13044 GCF_030010695.1 Nocardia sp. CC201C | reverse complement strand
CGCCACCCTCGCCATGCTCGACAGCATCGACTTCCCCGACGACATGCCGCCACCACCGGCGCCGCGCATGCGCGATCTGCTCACCCATCTGCTCGGCGACGAACCCGAGGACGCCGACGAACTCCCCGATCTCACCGCCGCCGAAGCGGCTGCCGAATTAGCCTCCGCCGCTGCTTCTTTCGGCACCGGCCTGACCGCCGAGCAGCTGACCCGCCTGCATCGCGGCTATGTCGACGGCGTCCGCCTGTCGCACGGCTACCGTCCCGGTGTCTTCGACGGCGACCTGCTGTACTTCTCGGCGACCCGCGGCATGACCGCCGGACTCGACGCGCGGATGTGGCGTCCGCACGTCACCGGCGCTCTCGTCGAACACCCCGTGGACGCCACCCACGCGCAACTGTGCAATGCCGACGTCGTCGCCGCCATCGGTCCGATACTGGCCGCTCACCTCGACGGTGCGGACTCCCGATGAGGAGCGGGCCACGCTCGGGCGTGCACTGGTGGAATGTGTACGCCGATCCCGAGGCATGGGAGCGGCAGGGTCCGGCCGCCGCCGCGCTGGTCGGCTGGATGGCCGATCATCTGGCCCAGCCGCATCCCGAACTGGGTCGTCCCGGACCGGTGTGCCCCTTCGTGCGGCACAGTGCCGATCGGCAGGTGGTGTGGGCCGGTTGCGCATCCGGCGGGGACGGACTGACCGAGGAGCGGATGCACCGTGTGCTCGACGACGCCTTCGAGGTGTATCGCGCGCTGCGGCAGGAGAATCCGTCCGAGCCGGCGCGTTCGACCCTCATCACGCTCTTTCCGGACCTGACCCGCTACGACCTGATCGACGCCGTGCACGCGGCACGCAAGACCGAGATCGTCGGGCAGGGGCTGATGCTGGGACAGTTCTATCCCGGCTGCCCGGTACCGGGACTGTGGAATCGCGATTTCCATCCACTCGACGCCCCGGTGCCCATGCTGGTGCTGCGTCCGATGATGAGCACCGACTTTCCCTTCCTGGTGGCCCGAACCGACTGGCTCTACGCGTACTTCACCCGATTCGCCCCGGATCTGCCGCGCACACTGCGGTGGGCGGTCGCTGAGCGAATGCTGGTGTCCGGCCGGGCGGCGGGCGATATCACCGATCTGCGCGTGCATTCCGCCGACGAACATGCCCGTTGATCACACACAATCGGTCTTGAACAAGGGATAATCCCAGTCATGCACCGGCTCACGCGCTGTCTGGTTGTCCTGTTCGCCGTATTCGCTGTGCTATTGCCGATACCCGCCACCGCGGATCCCGGATCCGTGATCGTCGAGGTGCGTCCCCTCGGCGGGCGGCAATTCGAAGTCGTCGTCTATTCGGCCGCCATGAATCGGACCATTCCGGTGTGGGTATCGCATCCGGGTCATCCCGCGCCCGCGCTGTATCTGCTCAATGCCGTCGACGGCGGCGAAACGGGCGGTCCGTGGACCAATCGCACCGATGTCGCGCAGTTCTTCGCCGACAAACCGGTCAATGTGATTCAGCCGATCGGCGGACACGCCTCCTACTATTCGGATTGGGTCGCCGACGATCCGGTCCTGGGCCGCAACAAGTGGTCGACCTTCCTCATCGACGAACTGCCGCCGCTGCTGGAGAACCACTTCGATATGACCGGCCGCAATGCCGTCGCGGGCACATCCATGTCGGCGACCTCGGCGTTGAACCTGGCCATCGAGGCCCCGGGCCGGTACCAGGCCGTGGGTTCCTACAGCGGATGCCCGCGCACCAGTGACCCGCTGGCCCGCGCGTATGTGCACTCGCAGCTGCGGCTGTTCGGCGCGAATGCCGACAATATGTGGGGTGGCGGCGACCATCCGGCCTGGGCGGCGCACGATCCGGTGGTCAATGCCGAGCGGTTGCGCGGTGTGGCGCTCTACATCTCGTCGGGCAATGGCGGGGCCGGGGTGCACGACACCCTGACCGATCCGTCCATCGGCGGCGACGCCGGTCGGCTCGCGGACCGGCTGCTGGTCGGCGGCGGCATGGAATCGGTGGTGCGCAGCTGCACCAACTCCCTGACCGATCGCCTGGCCGCCCTGGGCATTCCGGCCACCGTGGTGCGCCGCAACGGCACCCACGCCTGGCCGTACTGGCAGGACGATCTGCACGATTCCTGGCCGCTGTTCGCCGCGGCGCTCGGCGTGTAGCGGGCGTGGCGGCCTAGCGTCGGTCCGGAGGTTCGGGCAGCGCGAGGGTCGCCACCCCCGTGGCCACCGCCACCACCGCGATGGCGGTGAACATGGAGACACTGCCCGACAGCGTGTGCGCGCGGAAGAACACCGCGCTCAGCAGCGCGAGCCCGAGCGCATTGCCGATCTGCTCGATGGTCGGCAGCAGACCCGAGGCCGAATCCAGCTGCCGCTGCGCCAGCCGGGACAGCATGACCGGTTGCAGCGGTACACAGAACACGCCCACGCCCAAGCCCGCCAGGAGGACCGGGCCGATCACCAGCGGGACGGAGACCGCCCCGGCGGTCAGCCACAGGTAGACCGCACCGACCGCCACGCACACCCCGAAGCCGATGATCCCCGCCGCCAGCACGCGAACTCCCCAGCGCCGCACCAGCATCGGCGAGGCCAGCGCGCCCGCGCAGGCGCCCACCGCGAACGGCGTCATCAGCACCCCGGTGCGCCACGGCGTGAACCGCAGCACCTCCTGCAGCGTGATCGACACCGCGAAGACGAAGGCCGTGAACAGGCCGAAGAACACGGTCACCAGTCCGGAACCCAGGCGGAAGCCGCGATCGGCGAACAGGTCGAAGCGCACCAGCGGATTCCCGCGTGCGGCCGCCCGCCGCTGCTGTACGAGGAAGGCGGCCACACCGCCCACGGCCACCGCGATCAGCGCCAGCGGCGCCGGCCGCCACCCGTGCTGCTGGATATCGGTGAGCGCCCAGAGCAAAGCGAACAGGCTCGCGGTGGACAGCGCCGCCCCGCCCGGGTCGAGCCGTTCGCGCTGCGGTGGGCGGCCCAGCCGCAGATATCGCAGCGCCAGCGCGAAGGTGACGAGCCCCAGCGGCAGGTTGATCAGGAAGATGGCATGCCAGCCCAGTCCGAACGGATCGGCGGTGACCAGCGCCCCGCCCAAGATCGGCCCGAGCATTCCGGCGAATCCGGCCACCGCGCCGTATACGGCGAAGACCTGCGGAAGCCGGGCCCGCGGGAAGCTGGCGGTGGCGATGGCGATGGTCTGGGCCGCCATCCCGGCCGCGGCGATGCCCTGCACCACCCGGGCCGCGACGAGTTCGGCCGCGCTGCCCGAGATTCCGCACCACACCGAGGCCGCCGTGAACGCCGCCGTGGCTGCGAGGAACAGCCTGCGCCGTCCCAGCAGCTCACCCAGTCGCGCGGCGGTGAGCAGGGTGCATGCGAAGGCCAGCGCGTACCCCGACACCACCAGTAGCTGCGCCCGAGGTGAGGCCGACAGGTCCGCGGTGATGCTGGGCAGGGCGGTGGTGACGATGGTGCCGTCGACCATCTGCATGAACACCGCGATCAGACAGCCGGTGAAGGACAGCCACGCCGCGGTGTCGCCGTCAGCCCGCTCGCCGATGGCGAATTTCTGGTAACCCTGCGGAGTGTCGATGGGGCCAGCATAGTGGCAGTCAGGGCTGTTATCCGTGCGTCGGAGTCGAATTGCGGCCAGGTAGCTGTTTTTCGTGGTCCTGGGCTTCACAGGTTCGGGTGGTAGGGTCTCGCACCCGAATCAAGGTCAGGCGTGACCGGTGGCGGGAAGGGGCGGGGGCGCTGCGGTAACGCCTACGTGGAGCGGGTCGGGTAGGAGGGTTCGGTTTCGTTGCGGGACAGCGCTTTCAGGGATTCCCAGGACCATGCCCGAACGCCGCGGCGGCCGGGCCGACATCGCAAACCCTCGCCCATCGGCGTGCTGAAGGGCCGGGCCGTGGTGGTGGCGGTGGCGCTCGGTGCGGCGGTCGCGGCCGCGCAGGCCGGTATGCAGGAGGCCGCGGCCCGCGAACGCCTCGACACCGGCGTGCACGCCCAGGAGATCGCCGGACTGCCGCCCGCCCAGCACACCGGCACCGATGCGCACTTCCCGGAAGTCCTGAACGACCCGCCGGTGGAAGACCTCTCGCAATTCCAGGCGATTCTGGAGCACGGGCGGCACTTCGCCGCCGACGCCGAGGCGCGGGCCACGGCGGGTCTGCGGCCGCTGTTCGTGAAATTCGCCGACGGCGTGTTCACCTCGGGCTTCGGGATGCGCTGGGGCGCACAGCACCTGGGCGTGGATGTGGCCGCGCCGATCGGAACGCCCATCTACGCCGTCGAGGACGGGGTGGTGATCAGCGCCGGACCCGCCTCCGGTTTCGGCATGTGGGTGCGCCTGCTGCACGACGACGGCACCATCACCGTCTACGGCCACGTCGATACGACCACCGTATCGGTAGGGCAGCCGGTGCTGGCCGGTGACCAGATCGCCACGGTCGGCAACCGCGGCTTCTCCACCGGACCGCACTGCCATTTCGAGGTGTGGCTCAACGGCTCCGACAAGGTGGACCCCCTGCCGTGGTTGGCCAGTCGCGGCATCTCCCTCGGACCCGAGCGCGACTGAGCCGTCCCTGCATGGGTTAGGCTCAGAACCATGTCCATTGCCGTCCGCCTCGCCCCCGGATGCCGCCCGCGCGGCTGCCGGGCGCCCGCGCGGCGGGTGCACGGACGGCGGGTGCGGTTCGTGATCGGCGCCGAGCCCGGCCAGGTCGACGGGATGCGATGGCTCGGCGCGCCGCGCATCGGACGGGGTATCTGAGGGCAGCCATCCGCTGCCCGGCCCCGTCGGCTCTCCCTATGTCATCGGGTGTGCTTTCGCCGTGCGCGGCGCGTTCTCGTGACCCTTCCGCCACGGACACCGGGACGCCGCTCCCGGCTCAGGAGCATGCCGATATGGACAGCCAGTACTTCTTTCCGGCACCGCCGGACCAATTCCCCGGCCCCACAGGATATTTCGGTGGGTACGGAGGTATCTTCGTTCCGGAGGCGCTGGTCGCCGCCGTCGACGAGGTCGCCGTCGAATACGACAAGGCCAAGGCCGACCCCGCCTTCGTCGACGAACTGGAGCGCCTGCTCGCCGACTACGCGGGACGACCAACGGCCCTCACCGAGGCACGCCGGTTCGCCGAATACGCGGGCGGGGCACGGATTTTCCTCAAACGCGAGGATCTCAACCACACCGGTTCGCACAAGGTGACCAATGTGCTCGGGCAGGCGCTGCTCGCGCGCCGCATGGGCAAGACCCGCGTCATCGCCGAGACCGGTGCCGGATCGCACGGGGTGGCCACCGCCACCGCCGGTGCGCTGTTCGGCCTCGACTGCACCGTCTACATGGGTGAGGTCGACATGCGGCGGCAGGCGCTCAATGTGGCGCGGATGCGCATGCTGGGCGCGCGGGTCGTTCCGGTCGCCACCGGGTCGCGCACCCTGAAGGACGCCATCAACGAGACCTTCCGGGACTGGGTCGCGAACGTCGACAGCACGCACTACATCTTCGGCACGGTCGCCGGGCCGCATCCCTTCCCCGCCATGATCCGCGACTTCCAGCGGGTGATCGGGGTGGAGGCGCGGCGTCAGCTGCTCCAGCGGACCGGACGGCTGCCCGACGCGGCCGTCGCGTGCGTGGGCGGCGGCTCCAACGCGATCGGGCTCTTCCACCCCTTCCTCGCCGACGCTGTGCGTCTGATCGGTTGTGAGGCAGCGGGTCACGGTGTCGAATCCGGGCGGCACGCGGCCACCCTGACGGCCGGTGAGCCCGGCGTCCTGCACGGCTCGCGCTCCTATGTCCTCCAGGACGACGAAGGGCAGATCGCCGAGGCGCATTCCATCTCCGCCGGACTCGACTATCCGGGCGTCGGCCCCGAACACGCGCACCTGCACGACAGCGGCCGTGTCGAATATCGCCCGATCACCGACGCCGCCGCCATGCACGCCTTCCGGCTGCTGTCCGCGACCGAGGGCATCATTCCGGCGATCGAGAGTGCGCACGCCCTCGCCGGAGCGCTCGAGGTGGGGCGGGAACTCGGTCCGGACGGCGTGCTGCTGGTGAGCCTGTCCGGACGCGGCGACAAGGATATGGACAGCGCCGCAAGTTATTTCGGCATGCACCAGGTGGGGGAGGAGCGGCGATGAGCGGGAACATCCAGCTGTTGACCGATACGCTCGCCCGGGCGAAACGGGAGCGCCGGGCCGCGCTTGTCACCTACCTGCCCGCCGGATTCCCGACCGTCGACGGTGGTATCGCCGCGATCACGGCGGCCTTGGACAGCGGGGCCGACATCATGGAAATCGGCCTGCCGCACAGTGATCCGGTGCTGGACGGCCCGACCATCCAGACCGCCGCCGAGATCGCCCGGCGCGGCGGCACCCGCATCCGCGACGTCCTGCGCACCGTACGCGAGACCCACCGCGCCACCGGCAAACCCGTGCTGGTGATGTCCTACTGGAATCCGATCTCCCGCTATGGGATCGAGCGCTTCGCCGCCGAACTGGCCGCGGCGGGCGGTGCGGGCTGCGTGCTGCCCGACCTGCCCGTCCAGGAATCCGCCCGGTGGCGTGCCCACGCGGCCGCCCACGACCTCGCCACCGTCTTCGTGGTCGCACCCAGCACCACCACCGAGCGGTTGCGTGAGATCACGGCCGTGGGAACGGGTTTCGTCTACGCCGCCGGGCTCATGGGCGTCACCGGCTCCGGCGGATCCCTCGGCGACACCGCCGCCGAGCTGGTGCGCCGCATCAGAACCACCACCGACCTGCCCGTCTGCGTCGGCATCGGCATCACGAACGCCGCGCGTGCCACCGCGGTCGCGTCCTACGCCGACGGTGTGGTCGTCGGAGCCGTCCTGGTGCGCGCTGCCCTCGACGCGCCCGACGCGAGCGCCGGACGCGCGGCCGTCCGGGAGCTCGTGCGCGAACTCGCGGTGGGTATGCGTGGTTGACCACATCGCCTCCGTGCATGGTGCCGCAACCGTGCGCGGAGGCGATGCCCCGGGACGTGCGTCCACCACCGGCCGGGCGGGGGATGCGGCGGGCCGAGAAGCATGCGGCGGAGGCGTCGGTAAAGCGACGCGGCGGAGGCGTCGGTAAAGCGATGCGGGGGAGGCGGCCTACCGAGCGACGTGTGGGTGTGGCGGCGGTTGAGCGGTGTGTGGGTGTGGTGGCGATGCGGGTGACGTGTGGGTGTGGTGGCGGTCGAACGACGCGCGGGTGTGTACTTGCGGCGCGCGGGGGAGGCCAGGGCCGGGCGCAGGCGCGAGATGAGGATGAACGGGGCCACCGAGTTGCACAGCTGCACCTCGAGCAGTTCGGTGGCGTCGACCTCGCGAGGCGAGCGGCCTGTGGCGGCGGGGCGAGCGTGTGGGCGCGGTGGCGTGCCTCGCGACGAGTGCGGTCGGGAAACAGTTCGGTCAGCGGCAGAGCAGTACCGGGCAGGCGGAGTGGTGCAGGAGGTCGCGGCTGGTCGATCCGAACAGGGCGGCGGCGGTGGTGGAGCGGGCTCGGGTGCCGAGGACCAGGAGTTGGGCGTTGTGGCTCAGTTCGGTCAGGGCGGGGCCGGGGACGGCGGGCAGGGCCAGTTCGGTGACCGGCACTTCGGGGTGGGTGATGCGGGGTGCGGCCAGCGCCTGAGTCAGGACGGCGCGTTCGGCGGGTGCACGATCGGGGGCGGTCCCGAGCGGTGCGATGCGCTCGGGCGGCCAGCAGTGGACGGCGGTGAGCGGTACGTGGAAGGCGGCGGCCAGGTCGAAGCCCAGTGCGACGGCGGCGGCGCTGAGCGCGGTGCCGTCCACGCCCAGCGCGACCGGTTTGTCCCGCGGGATGGGGCGACCGGCGACGCCGCGCCAGATCGCGACGGGGCAGTGCGCGTGCCGGGCCACCGCCATCGTGGTCGAGCCGACCACATGGTCGTCCCAAGCGGTCCGCGCGCCCACCACCAGCATTCGCGCACCGCGACTGCGGTCGACCAGGACGCGGTGCGCGGTGTCCGCGCTGACCTCGGTGGTGATCGGCAGATCCGGATCGCAGCGGCGGACCAGGCGCAGCGCGTACTCGGCGGCGCCGCGTGCCTGCTCGGCACCGTGCGGGGATCCGTGTCGATGCGGACCCGCGGCGGCGATCACGAGCGGTGCGTCCAGCGCCTCGGCGAGGTAGGCCGCCCACCGCGCGGCATTGAGTGCGGTGCCGGAGCCGTCGACACCGACGACGATGCTTCCGGAATCACCATGGGTATCCATCGGGCCTCGATTTCCGCTCGACCGGTTTGAGTGAACGCTGGTGCGGCACTACCAGGATGACCGTTGGGCTGCGGTCCGGCGTGATGCGTGAGACCTCGAAACAGGTGACCTTCGTCGATGCGGCGGGGACCGGATTCCACTGCCGCGCGGTGTCGGCGGCGGCGCACACTCACTCCCATCACGACCGCGATCGACGGTTGGGAGGAGTGAGGATGATTGTCACAGGCATCGCACTGGTCGCCGTCAGCGCACTCGTGGTGGCGTTCGGGTGGTGGAAATGGGTGGAGCCCCGGTGGAGACGGTACTCGGGTGCCGATGATCGCCGCTCCACGACGCGAATCGCCCGCTCTCCGTTCTCCGAGAATTCTTCGACGCTGGAGCAGGTCATGGAAATCCCCCCGGAACTCACCGCCGACTGGGCCGACCGCGGGCAGGTCTGGCCCGCCCTCAAGGTCGAGAACGCCCTCCTCGCCGAGCGTTTGGCCGGTCGCCTCGGTGCGGCGGACTACCGCAGCCGCCTCGCCGAACTGGCCTGGCGCTGCGAGCCCGCCTCCGACGAGCCCGCCTCCGACGACCGTCGCTAGCTCTCGCGGCGGATGTCCCGGTCACCGATGAGGCGACCGGGACATCCGTCTGCCGTCGCGCCCGCAGGCCCGCCGGTTGTGTTCCGCGACAGTCCCGCTAGGCGGTTTCGCGTGCGCCCTGGTCGAGACGGAACGGGGGATACTCGTCGCGCATGAGCGCCGCGTACGCGAGCACACGGTAGAACCAGCGGTTCACGCCCATGATGAAGTCGAACAGGCCGCGCGGGTAGCGGGCGGTGAACAACAGGGCGATGGCGGCGATCAGGACGAGGATGCCGATGAGGGGGATGACGGTGGTGCCGTTGCCGTTCTCGGCGGCGGTGTCGCCCAGCGTGACGCCGCCGCCGTACAGGGCGGCGATCACCAGGTAGTGGGGGATGGCGAGCAGCCACCACTTCACCAGAACCAGTCCGCGAGAAAGGTTTTCGGGGTACTCGACCTCGAGTTCGGCCGGATAGCCGGTGGGGCGCAGAGTGAACGGGGGATAGCGGTCGGTGCCGAGGGCGGCGTAGGTGTAGAACTGGACGCGCCAGGACCAGCGCATGACGCCGACCGTGAAGTCGAACAGCGGGCGCGGGTAGCGGCCGGTGAACAGGATCGCGAACCCCGCCACCACGGTGACCAGCCAGAACGCGATCCACAGGAACAGCAGGACGATGTAGTGCGGGATGGCCAGCAGCCATTTCACCAGCCACAGCCACCGGGAGAGCGGTTCGTCGAGGTCGCCGCGTAGGTGGACGGGGTAGGCGGACGCACCGTCCGGGGGCGCGGCGGCGGGGCGATCCGGCACGGTCTGTTCGGGATTCATCGGGACTTCTCCTTCGTCGATGGCGGATGGGAAGATCGGGGGGCTCACCGGTGTGCGGCCAGTTCGGCCAGCGGTCGGTCCTGGTGCAGGCGTGCGATGGCGTCGGCCAGCAGCGGGCCGACCGAGCACACGTCCAGCGGGGCGGCGCTATCGCGGTGCGCCACCGTGTCGGTGACCAGCACCCGGCGCAGGCCCAGGGCGCGCAGCCGTTCGGTGGCGGCGGGCAGCAGCGGGCCGTGCGTGGCGGCCACGACCACATCGCGGGCGTGATAGTGCAGGATGCGTAAAGCCGCCTCGATGGTCGCGCCGGTGGCGATCATGTCGTCCACGATCACCGTGGGCCGACCCTCGATATCGCCGATGAGTTCCACGGCGCTGACCTCGGTGCCGCTCTGCCGGAACTTGCGCACGATGGCGACCGAGGTGCCGAGTGCGGCCGCGTACCGTTCGGCCAGCGGACCGGCCCCCAGATCCGGGGCGACGACCACCGTGCGGTCGGTGCGGCCCGCGGTGAGCCGCGACGCCAGCAGCGGTACCGCCGACAGCGTCTCGACCGGAATCGGGGACATGGCCTCCAGGGTCGGCGTATGCGGATCGACCACCACCAGCCGTTCCGCTCCCGCCTGGGCGATGGCCTCGCACACCAGCCGCGCGCCGAGCGACTCCCCGGTGTGGGTGCGCCGATCCTGCCGCACGTAGCCGAGGTAGGGGACCACCGCCGTCACCCGCCGTGCCCGCGCCCGCCGACACGCGTCCAGCAACAGCAGCAATTCCATGAGCGAGTCGTTGGCGGGCGGCGCGGTCGGCTGCACGACGTACACGTCGTGGCCGCCGACATGCTCCACCCGGGGCCGCAACTCCCCGTCGGGGAATCGCTCCACCGCCGATGCCTCGGAGGTGACGTCGAGAGCGTCGGCGATCGATTCGGCCAATCGCGGGTTGGCACTACCGGAAACAATGCGCAGCGAGGACATGGGTCCGCCTCCTAACCACCGGATGCGCGCCGGGTGCGTGGAGCCGCGCCCGTCGTCTCACTGTCCGTCCCGGCCGGTGCCGTGGAGCAGTGCCGATCGCCACCGGATGCGATGACCTAGGCCATGTGTGCGCGGCGCGAAAATTCGGAACCGGGTCGTGGCCGCAGTCCGTTTGATGGTGGCGCAGGTCACAGTTTGATAGCGGTTCGGGCAAAGCCTTTTCGCCGTCTTTGCTCAGTCTTTACGATTAGCGCGACCTTCGATCGGGCCGCGTTTCCAGCGGCCCACGATCGGTCGGCTCTACAGCTTCGCCCGCCCGCGCTCGATGCCAGTACATGTTGACCGATGAACCGGATCGGCCGAGCCGATTCGGCGAAGGAGAGATATGTCGACCGACACCGAACCAGCCGTCCGGACGTCGCTACCCGGTTTCGCCGCCGTACTCCGCCACGATGTGCCCGCTTCCCTCGTGGTTTTCCTGGTCTCCCTGCCGCTGTCCATCGGGATCGCCGTCGCCGCGGGCGCGCCGGTGGCCGCCGGACTCATCGCCGCCGTGGTGGGCGGCGTCGTCGCGGGCATGCTGGGCCGGTCGGCGTTGCAGGTGAGCGGGCCGACGGCGGCGCTCACCGTGGTGGTCGCCGAGTCGATCAACCAATTCGGCTGGGCAGCAACCTGTTTCATCACGATGCTGGCAGGGCTGCTGCAGATCGGCTTCGGGTTGAGCCGGATCGCGCGCGCCGCGCTGGCCATCGCGCCGGTGGTGGTGCACGCCATGCTGGCGGGCATCGGCGTGGTGATCGCACTTCAGCAGCTGCACGTACTGCTCGGCGGCGGCTCGCTCAGCTCCTCCTGGGACAGCATCACCGGACTGCCGCACCAGCTGCGCACCGCCGACGGCGGCGACCTGTTCATCGGCGTGCTCGTGATCGCCATCCTGATCGGCTGGAAGTACATGCCCCGGCCGCTGCGCCCCGTCCCGGGTCCGCTGGTGGCGGTCCTGGTGGCCGCGCTGCTGGCCGCCGTGTTGCCGATCGACGCGGAGCGCATCGTGCTGAACGGCTCACTGCTCGATGAGCTGCGCATTCCCGAACTGCCGCAGGGCAATTGGACCGCCATCGCCTTCACCGCCGTGAGTGTCGCGCTCATCGCCAGCGTGGAGACCCTGCTCTCCGCGGTCGCCGTGGACCGGATGCGGCCCAGCCATCGTACCGACCTGGACCGGGAACTGATCGGGCAGGGCGGCGCCAACATGGTGTCCGGACTCATCGGCGGCCTGCCCATCGCCGCCGTCATCGTCCGCAGCATCACCAATGTGAAAGCCGGTGCGCGCACCAAGGTTTCGACCATGCTGCACGGGCTGTGGATCCTGATCTTCTCGGTGCTGCTGGTCGGGGTGGTGCAGCAGATCCCCAAGGCGGCGCTGGCCGGGCTGCTCATCGTGGTGGGTGTGCAGCTCATCAAGCTCGCGCACATCCGCCGCGCACAGCGCACCGGCGACCTGGTGGTGTACGCGGCCACCGTGGTGGGGGTGGTCTTCTGGAATCTGTTGCTGGGCATGGTTGTCGGCCTGGTGCTCGCCTTCGCGCTGCTGCTGGTGCGGGTGGTGCGGGTGAGCGTCACCGCCGCCCCCGACGACGGCGGTCGGTGGCGAGTGGTGGTGGACGGCACCTGCACCTTCCTGGCGCTGCCCAAGCTCACCAGCGAGCTGGCCAAGGTGCCCGCCGGTGTGGACGTGACGGTGGAGTCGACCGTCGACTTCCTCGACCACGCCGCCTACGACGCCATCGAGGAATGGGCGAGGCAGCATCGAAGTGGCGGCGGCACCGTGGAATTCGTCGATATCGGGACGGTGCGCATGGCCGCGGCCGTGGACGGGCCACCCGCGCGCGGACAGTCCCGGCTGCTGCTGGACGAGGTGCTCGGCCCGTGGCGGCGTACCGCGGTGTCGGCCGATCCGATCGTCGCGGGCGTGGCCGCCTACCACCGCCGCAACGCCCACGTCATGCGCACGCACCTGGATGTGCTGCGCAACGGCCAGGAACCGGACTCGCTCTTCCTGGCCTGCGCGGATTCGCGGATCGTGCCGAATGTGATCACCAACAGCGGTCCGGGTGACCTGTTCACCGTGCGCAATGTCGGAAATCTGGTGCCCGCCGACGGCTGTGACGCCTCCATGGAGGCGGCACTCATCTACGCGCTGGACAAACTCGACGTGCGCTCGGTGGTGGTGTGCGGACACTCCGGCTGCGGGGCCATGGAGGCGCTGTGCGCCGAATCGGTCACCGGTTCCGGGTTGGACGACTGGCTGGCGCACGCGCGGCCGAGCCTGCTGCGCTACCGGCTCGGGCATCCGGTGGCGGGGGGGGGGGGGGGGGGGGGGGGGGGGGGGGGGGGGGGGGGGGGGGGGGGGG
>NZ_JASCXP010000199.1:0-13061 GCF_030010695.1 Nocardia sp. CC201C | reverse complement strand
CGCCGGGGGCGCGTGCGTCCGTCGCCGTGAGCGGCGAATCGGACCACGGCCGCCGACACGGCGAAGGCGGTGCGCGCGGGATCCAGCACGGCACCGCAGTTCGAGGAGCAGCTCCCGACCGAGCGGACCTGTGGTCATCCGCGCCGCTGGGCGGCGGCCGTCGGGACGAGAACACGGAAGACGGTGCCCGCTCCCGGTGCGGTGTACAGCTGGACACCGGCGTCGTGCGCGGACAGGATGGCGGCCACGATCGCCAATCCCAGTCCCGTGCCACCGGTTCCGGACCGCGCGGGATCGGCGCGGTAGAAACGGTCGAAGACGTGGGCGGCCCGTCCGGCGGCGATTCCCGGGCCATCATCGCGGACCTCGACGATCAGCCGGGGGCGGGGTGGCGACGCGGCTCCGGCTTCGGCGACGAGTGGTGCGTCGGGGACGAGCGAGTCGGGCTCGTCGGCGATCACGACGGTCACCCGGGTGTCGGGCGGCGTGTGGGTGAGCGCGTTGCCGACGAGGTTGACCAGGACCCGACGCAGCCGGTGCGCGTCGCCGGTGACGTGCCGGTGGTCCGGCGGCGCGAGCAGCTCCAGGCGCCGTTCGGGGGCACGGGCCCGGGTCGTGCACACGACGTCGTGCGCCAGCGCGGTCAGGTCGACGTCGGTGAGGTCCAGCGGGCGCTCCTCGTCGAACTGCGCGAGCAGCAGCAGATCGTCGACCATCGCACTCATCCGGACGGCCTCGGCTTCGATGCGGCGCATCATGTCCGCGGTCTGCGCCACGTCGGGGGTGCCGTGGCGGTGCAGTTCGGCGAATCCGCGGATGGAGGTGAGCGGTGTGCGCAGTTCATGGGAGGCGTCGGCGACGAAGGCACGCATCCGCTGCTCGGATTCGGTGAGCCGACGCATGGTGGTGTCGAGCCGGGTGAGCATGGTGTTGAAGGTCGTGCCGAGGCGGCCCACCTCGGTGTGCGGGTCGGTGTCCGCGACCCGGCGATCCAGGTCGCCGTCGGCGATGGCCCGAGCGGTGCGTTCGATCCGGGTCAGCGGTCGCAGACCCACGCGCACCGAGACGGCCGCGATGCCCAGCAGCAGCACGAGCAGCGTCGTCCCGGTGACGAGTTCGATGGTGCGCAGCCGGGCCGTGGTGGATTCGGCGGTGCGCAGCGACAGCGCGACGGCGAGTGTGCCGCCTTCGGTCCGTGCCGGGGTCGGTTCCTGTACGGCCGTCCGGACTCGCCAGCGGGTGTCGGTGCGCTGATCCGCGACGGTGAACGGCGCGTCTCCGCGTTCGCGGACCGAGCGGTCGTCCATGGCCGGCAGCGCCGGCATGGTGGCCGTCGCGTCGGGTGCACCGAGTCGCGCGACCTGGGTGCCGTCCGGCTCGAAGAACACGATCCGGAAGTCGGACGGCACCTGCACGCCGCTGCCCGTGTCGGGCGGCGGATTCGGCCGATCCGGCCCGGCCAGGTCGGCCACCACCAGGGCGAGCTGGGTGTCGATGCGGTCCCGCTGGGCTCGCTCCAGCAGGACGACGGCGATCACCCCGAAAGCCGCCACACCGGTGGCCGCGACCAGGACCACCGCCAGCAGCAGCCGGAAGCGCAGGGTCCAGCGGCGGCCGATCACGAATCGCGTCCGTCGGCACTCCGCAGCGTGTAGCCGACACCGCGCAGCGTATGGATGAGCGGCGGACCGTGCGCATCGATCTTGCGCCGCAATTGACTGATGAACGTCTCGACGACCCGGCCGTCCCGGTCGCCGCCACCCCATACCCGATTCAGGATCTGCTGTTTGCCGACCACTCTCCCGGCATTGCTCACCAGATAATGCAGCAGGCTGAATTCCGTTGCGGACAAGGTGATCTCGATGCCACCGCGATGTACCGAGTGGGCGGCCGCATCCACGGTCAGGTCGGCGTAGCGGAGCAGCCGATCCGGTTCGGCGGCAATGCGGGTCCGTCGCAGGACGGCGTGCACCCGCAGCAGCACCTCTTCCAGGCTGAACGGCTTGGTCACATAGTCGTCACCGCCGACGCTGAGCCCGGCGATGCGATCGGCGACCGCGTCGCGCGCGGTCAGGAACAGCACCGGCACCTCGTCGCACCCCTCGCGCAGTCGCCGGGCGACGGCGTACCCGTCCAGGTCCGGGAGCATGACGTCGAGCACGACCAGATCCGGCCGTCGGGTGCGCGCCGCCGTCAGCGCCGAGTAGCCGTCGGCGGCGGCGTCCACCCGGAACCCGTGCATGCGCAAGGCAGCCGACAGCAGGTCCCGGATATTCGCTTCATCATCGACGACCAGGATCACTGCCCCGGCCGCCGCGCCATTGTCGCTCACTCGGCACAGGATAGGGCCTAGTCAGGACCTGTCCGGCCAGCCCTGGCAATGCTTCCGTACGGCTCACAGGCTTCTCCCAGCTGAACCATGCGTTCACCCGAGGTTCACCCGGTGTGATGACACATTGTGAGAACCTGCCCTGCTCGAAGAAGGACGCGACACACCCGATGCGTCCTCCGTGTGACCGTCACTGCCGCCGCCGTCACGGCCACGGCCTTCGTCGGTACGCCCGCGCATGCCGATACGGTGGTCCATCTTCCCGGAGGGGAGCGCACGGTCGGCGGCTTCCGCTTCGGCAACGCCGACGAGCGCGCCGTGATCTCGCCCGCTCTCAACGCGAACGGCACCGGCCGCACCGCATGGGTGTCGGGCGTGGCGACCGCGACCGCACCCGCGGACAGCGGAGCCGAACTCGAGGTCGGCTACATCGTCGGATGCCAGGTCGACATCACCGGGTTGCAGGGTGACCTCGGCGCGTCGATCGACCTGAGCTCCCCGACGGTGTCGGCGGGTCTGTCGATCCCGTTGCGCGCTGGGGAGGTTCGCTACCGGAAGATCACCGATATCGACCTGCTGGACGGCCGGGCCAGCATCCGCTACCGCGACCAGGGCATCGAGATCACCGAATGCGGCGGATACGCCCAAGCCCGCTCGGTGACCAGTGTGACCACCGCGGACGGCGCGCACCGTTTCTCCGGATTCCTGTACGGACAACCCTTCAGCATCGGTTGAGCGCATGCCGGCCGATTCCACCCTGTTGCGAGGACCTTCGATGACATCTCGACCCCGGCGGCGGGCATGCCGCCACGTCGCGCTCGCGGGCGTGGCCGGCACGATCGGGTGGCTGTCCGCCGCCCCGGCGCACGCCGACCAGTTCGTGGAGCTGCCTCCGGTATCGGTTTCCGAACCGCTGGCCGACGGCACCGTCGTCACCGTGACCGGCGACGACTCCGCCACCCTCTCCCCATCGTTGGGCGCGACGCCGCTGCACCGCAATGTGTGGGTGTCCGGACGAGTCGAGGTGAGCGCCGACGGCGCGATGGATCGCGGCCGCATCGAAGTCGGCTACATCATCGGTTGCCAAGTGGCCCTCGGCGCAGGGGCCGACGCCGATGCCGACGGGCGACTCTCCGATTCCGCCGCGGTCGCCGCGACCGCGGGGGCGGAGGTCACGCTGGGGCCCGGCGACGTGCGGCGTTACCCGATCCTGAGCATCACCCAGAAGAACGAGTACGGCGATACCGAGACCGTCGGCTACTACGCCTTCGACGGCTCCAGCGCCAGCCTCACCTATTCGGACAAGACGTTCGGCATCTCCGGCTGCGCCGGGTACGCCCAAGCCCGGCTCTACGCCAATGTCACCGCCTACCAGGCGGGTTCGAAGTCGAAGATCACCATCTACGGCCAGCCGTTCAGCATCGGCTGACGGCGTCGGAGGAGTACCGACCATGACCCTGTTCTCGCGCGCACCGGACCACCCGGCCGCCGCGGTGACCACGACCGCCAGCGCACTGCACGCCTTCAACCGCTACGAGATCAAATATCTGGCGAACGAACGCGACGTTCCCGCCCTACGGTCCGCCCTGCGCGCCCGCATGCGCACCGACGCCAACAGTCCGCACGGCGGCTACCCGGTGACCAGCCTCTACTACGACACCCGTGACCTGCGCTTCTACTGGGAGAAGATCGAAGGGCTGCGGTTCCGCCGCAAACTGCGCCTGCGCGTGTACGGCGACCCCGACCGCATTGCCGACGACTCGCAGGCGTTCGTGGAGATCAAGCAGCGGGTCAATCGGGTGACACAGAAGCGGCGCGTCCGGCTGTCCTACCGGCACGCACGCGAATTGTGTTCCGGCATGCTGAAAGTCCCGGTCAGCGAGCGCGAGCAGGCGTTCGTGGACGAGGTGACGGAATTGGTCGCGAAGCTGCGGCTGCGGCCCATCGTGACCACCGGCTACACCCGAGAGGCGTTCGTCGGCGCCGATGCCGACCTCGGCCTGCGGGCGACCATCGACCACCGAGTGCACGGCCGCGACCGCGATTTCGACCTCGGGCTGCGCGCGGAGAACCGCTTCATCATCCCGCCGCACCTGTGCATCGTCGAGATCAAGGCCAATGAACGCATCCCGTACTGGATCTCGGATCTGACCGCACGGCTGAACATGTCGGTGGTCCGGATCAGCAAGTACTGCCAGAGCGTCGAGGCATACGGACTCGCGCCGCGCTCCCGCTTCCAATCCCTCGACGACATGGCCGAATTCGCCGATCGTCGTCGCCCCGCAACCCGTGAGGAGATCCGGTGAATCTCGAAATCCAAGACCTCAGCGGCACATTCACGCTCTTCGACATCGTCGTGTCGCTGACGCTGTCGTTCGTACTGTCCGCGACCATCGGTTGGGTCTACAAACGCACCCACCGCAATATCTCCTACAGTCAGTCCTATGTGCAGACGCTGATCGTGGTCGGCATGGTCATCAGCCTGATCATGCTGGTGGTCGGCTCGAATATCGCCCGTGCCTTCGCGCTCGTCGGCGCGCTGTCGGTGATCCGTTTCCGCAACGCCATCAAGGAGACCCGCGATGTCGGGTTCATCTTCCTGGTGATGGCCATCGGCATGACCACCGGCACCCGCTTCTACCTGCTGGCCGTCGCCGCCACCGTCGCCATGAGCCTGGTGCTGCTGCTCATGCACCGGTTCGACTGGTTCCGACTCGACGTGCGACGCCAGGTGATCAAGGTGCAGGTGCCACCGGAACCGGAATACACCGCGGTGGTCGAGGACTATCTGATCAGCGTGTGCCAGGAGTTCGAACTCGTCAGCACCGAGTCGGTGCGCGCGGGGGCGCTCACCGAGCTGTACTACACCGCCCGGCTGAAGCCGAATATCGCACCGGCCCAAGTGATCGATCAGCTCGGCCGCATCAATGCCGGGCAGCGGGTAACCGTCCTCACCGGCTACGACCAGACCGATATCTGATGCCCGCTCATTCGCGTCCGACACACCGGCTGCGGCATCGTCTCCCCAGATCCCTTCGACAGCATTGGAAGATCGCCGCGACGCTGATCGGCGTGGGGCTGACGCTGGCCACGGTCTTCGGCGCCGTCACCATCCGGCCGTACGTGACCGGTGACTACGCGGTGACCAGCACACCGATCACCGATGACATCGACGGCACCGTCGACCTCTTCGACGCCGGGGTCGACCACCGCATCGACGTCGACATCGAGCCCGCCGAATATCAGGACGTGATCGAGACTTTCGAGAAGGAGGGCGAAAAGGACTGGGCCACTGCGACGGTCACCATAGACGGTACCGTGATCGACGATGTGGCCGTGCGGCTCAAGGGCAATTCGACGCTCATATCGCTGCGCGGCGAGGTTCCGGACGCGGCGGCCGCCGACGAGGCCCGGGGCGGGGCGGCCGATATCGTGCCGAGCCTCAGCGCCGAGGACCCCACGGGTCTGCCGCTGCTGCTCAGTTTCGACGAGCACGCGTCCGGCCGCGCGTATCAGGGCATGACCGAGCTGTCCATCCGGCCGGGGTCACCCGGCCTCAACGAATCCGTCGCGCTCGAACTCACGGCGGAATCGGGCCAGCCCTCCCAGCGGTACACCTATGCCGTGTACTCGGTCAACGACGCCCCGACCCGGACCAGACTGGTGCTGGAGAACCCGGACGAGCACTACGCGGCGCGGCTGGGCTCCGGGCAAGGGGTGCTCTACAAGGTGCACTCCGGTGCCGAGTTCGCGTATCGCGGTGACGACCAGACGGCCTACGCCGAGGAGTTCACCCAGATCAACGCCGTCGGCACCGTCGATCTGCAACCGGTCATCAGGCTCCTGCACTGGCTCGACCGCGCCGACGACGCCACCTTCACGGCCGAGTTCGGGGATTGGGTGGATATCGAATCGCTGGCCCGCTACAGCGCCACCCAGAACCTGCTCGCCAATTTCGACAATCTCTCCGGACCGGGCACCAACGGCTACCTCTACTGGGACCTGGAGACCAGGAAGTTCTCCGTCATCTCCTGGGACCTCAATCTGGCCCTGATCAACGACTCCACGGCGGGCCCGCACGACACCATCGACCCACCCTTCGGACAGGACACCGCCGCGGCCGCCGACCGACCCGCGCCGCGTACCGGCAACCCCCTGCAGGATCGTTTTCTCGCCGCCGACGCGTTCACCGGCGTGTACGACAGCGCCTACCGTCAGCTCTACGACACGGTGTGGGGAAGTGGCCGCGCGGTCGCGGTCGCCGAGCAGGTGGGTGCGCGGGTTCCGGTTTCGGACCGGCTGTCCCGCAACGATATCGACGCCGCGGTGCGGGTGATCGCGGGTCGGCTCGACCATCGCACCGAATCGCTGCGCACGGCGGTCGCGGCGCTCGGTGAATGAGTGCCGCGGCCACTAGGCTGGCCGTGGATCTCGATCAGGAGGGCGTATGAATCCGAAAGCAGTCGCGCGACAGATGGTCGGCGGGGTCAACGGCGCGGTGGTCGCACTGCTGCGCATGCCGGTGATCGGGTCGGTCATGGCTCGGGGTTTCGCCGAGATCACCTATGTGGGCCGCCGCTCGGGCAAGACCTTCAGCACCCCGGTCAACTACTGGCGCTCGGGTGACGTCCTGAAGATCGGCGTGGCCATGCCGGACAAGAAATCCTGGTGGCGCAACTTCCAGGGCGAGGGCGGCCCCATCACCATGCGCCTGGCCGGGGAGGAACGCGGCGGGCACGCCATCGCGCGCCGCGACGAGCGCGGCCGGGTCACGGTCGAGGTCCGGCTCGACTAGCGTGCCCGTCGGTCACGCCCGCCGGCGTTCCCGGGGTGCGAGGGCCGCCAACAATGCGATGAGCAGGCCGCCGCCGAAGAGGTACAGACCCCAGGTGCCGGAGAGCAGGTCGCGGGCGCTGTCGCGCAGTTGATCGTCGAACCGCTCGTTCAACCGCCAGGTCAGTGTCGCGAGACCGGCCAACCCGGCGAGGATGCCGAGCCAGGCGAGTCCGCGCGACCCGGTCAGCGCGGCCACCAGCACCGCGGCGGCCGAACCGAGCAGCACGATGGCGAGTGAGGACCACAGCGTCGCGTTCTGCTCGGCGAGCTGGTCGAGCGTGACACCCGGCGCGAAGCCCTCGCGCAGATCCTCGAATCGCACGTCACGCGCCTGAACCGACCCGATGAGCGGCCCGACCGCCCCGACGCCCATCGCGATGGCGACCACGAACAACAGCAGATGGACCGAAGTGCGCATAACTCCACGGTATGCCCGAAAAGGTGTTTTCGGGAGCATTGCGGCGGCGGGCACGTCATCCCGTCGGCAGCGGCGCGGGACCCAGGACCTCACCGGCAGCGACGATCGGACCTGCCCGCCCCCGCACGCCGCCGACACGTGTCGGGCCGTGTAGGGCGGGCAGCGCAACCGAAGGGTCAGGACAGGCGTACCAGCATCTTGCCCGTATTGGCGCCGCGCATCATGGCGAGGAAGGCGTCTACGGCGTTGTCGATGCCGTCGACCACGGTCTCCTCGGTGGCCAGGGTGCCCTCGGCGAGCCAGGTGGCGGCCTGGGGGATGAAGTCCGGGGCCAGGTGCAGGTGGTCGCTGACGTTCATGCCGCGCAGCGTGATCCGCTTGCCGATGGCGAGGGGGAGATGTTTGGGGCCGGGGCGCAGTTCGGTGTCGTTGTAGACCGAGATCGCGCCGCACAGGGCGATGCGGCCGTAGCGGTTCATGGTGACCAGGGCGGCGTCGAGATGATCGCCGCCGACATTGTCGAAGTAGACGTCGATGCCGTCGGGGGCGGCCTTGCGCAGTTGTTCGACGAGATCACCGGCGCGGTAGTCGATTCCGACGTCGTAGCCGAACTCGTCGGTGAGGCGGCGCACCTTCTCCGGCCCGCCCGCCGAGCCGATCACCTTGCTGGCACCCAGCTTTCGGGCCAGCTGACCGGCGACGGAGCCGACCGCGCCCGCCGCACCCGAGATGAAGACCACATCGCCCTCGCGCACCGGGGCGACCTCCTTCAAACCACCCCACGCGGTGAGCCCGGTGGTACCCAGTACGCCCAGATACGCCTGTGCCGGAGCGAGATTCGGGTCGACAACCTGCGCCTGCGCGGCGTCGAGCAGTGCGTACTCTCGCCAGCCCTGGAAGTGCGACACGGTCGCGCCGACCGGGACGTCGTCCGACTCCGAGGCCACCACGGTGCCGACCGCCGAACCGGTCATCGCCTCACCCAGCTCGAACTGCGGGATGTAGGACTCGCCCTCGTTCATCCGGCCACGCATGTAGGGGTCCACGGAGACGAAGTCGTTGCGCACCACGATCTGGCCCGGACCCGGATCGGGCACGGTGGTGGTGACGAGGGAGAAGTCGGCGGGCACCGGCTCGCCGACGGGACGGGCGACGAGATGCCATTCACGGCTGGAAAAAGACATGACAAAGCTCCAAAAGTGTTGGGGGTGAGAGTGTTCAGGGTGTTCAGGTGGCGAGCAGGCCGGCGAGCAGTGCGGTGACACCGGTATCGAACAGTCGCCGCGCCTGCTGCGGCATCTGCTCGAGTCCGACCACGAGTGCGATACTCAGATCAGCGGCCGCCTCGGGGGGCACCGAGGATGCGGTCCCCGCCTGGGCGAACAGACGCACCAGCAGGGCACGCAGTTCGGCGGTGTAGTCGACACAGATATCGCCGAACAGCCGCGCCTTCTCGTCGATCAGTTCGGTCGCGTGCGGGGAATCCTCGATCAACCGCAGCACCAGGTCGAGTTTGGCCGCGAGCACCCCGCGAATGCGTTGTGCGGCAGGCGCATCCGATTCCGCCGCCGCCCGCGCCCGCGTCAGGGCCCGCGCGTGCAGCCGCTGGGCGAGCTGGCGCACGGCATCGTCCTTGCCGCGCACGTACTGGTAGACCGCCGACCGTGAGACGCCCATGGTGCGGGCGATGTCATCGACGGTGGTGCGCTTGACGCCGTAGCGCCCCAGGCACTCGTAGGTCGCGTCGAGGACCTCGTCGAGGCGGTCGGTGGGCATGATTCAGGCCAACTTCCTCGATAGCTCCTCGGCGACACCGGCGGACGACGCCGGATTCTGTCCGGTGATCAGATTACGATCGACCACCACATGGGGTGCCCAGGGGTCGCCCGCCCGGTAGTCCGTACCGATCTCGATCAGCCGATCCTGTAGCAGCCAGCGCGCCTTGTCTGCGAACCCGGCCTGCGCCTCCTCGGCATTGGCGAATCCGGTCAACGCGTATCCGGCGAAAGCGTTGTCACCCGAGGTCGCGGTGGCGGCCAGCAGCGCGGCGGGCGCGTGACAGACCACGGCCAGCGGCATGCCGGATGTCAGGGCGGCGGTGAGCAGTCGGCCGGAATCGGCGTTCACCGCGAGGTCCTCCATGGGCCCGTGGCCGCCGGGATAGAACACCGCGTCGAACCCCGCCAACTCGACATCCTCGAGCCGGACGGGATTGTTCAACTCGGCGCTGTCCCGGATCACCCCGGCCCGATGATCGGCGACCTCCTGGCCACCATTGGCGTCCGGCGCGAGGCTGCCCCGATCGACCGGCGGCACCACGCCGCCGGGCGTGGCGACCACGATGTCGTGACCGGCGGACTTCAGCGCCTCGAAGGGCACCACGAACTCCTCGGCCCAGAACCCCGTCGGATGCTTGCTGCCATCCGCGAGAGTCCAGTGATCCGACCCGGTCATCACGAAGAGAATCTTGGACATGACGTCCTTTCCACAATCTGACATTCTTTGCAGATTTCGTCAGTAACGACAGGTACGACACTAGACCCGTGCCGAGTATTCCCGCATGGTGACGCTTGCCACGGGATTGCTGGCAAACGATTGGCGAACTAGCATGGCGGATGGGTCGGGGTTGATCCCCTGGAGGCTGTCATGCTCAGGTCTCTCGTTCTCGCAGGTGCAGCGGCCGCACTGATGCTTAGCCCCCTGGCCGTACCCGCCGCCCATGCCGACACCGACTACGGCGGCGGTTGCGTAGTGTTCGCGAACGACCGTGCGGCAACCGTGGATTCGCTACGGTTCCGCTGCAATCCGGAACAACAGGACGCCATCTTCCGCGACGCTCCCCGCGGTGCCGTACCCATGGGCGTCAAGAACGGCTGGGTGGTACGCCCGGTCGACATGCAGTGGTGGACCCCCGCCGTGTGGATCGGCAAGACCTTCTACACCGGCCCCGACGGCGGCTACCTCATGAACCGGATCACCGGCGCGGGCATCGAAGGCTGGCCCGCCAACGTCTACACCGCCCCGGCCATCCTGGACGGCCAGCCGACCTGGGCGCTCGACTACGCACCCTCGCCCACCCCTCAGGTCTACGACGAGATCCGCGAGGTAACCCCCGGCGTATGGTTCGGCTACTCCTGGTGGCGCGAAGGCGCCCAGAACTCACTCATGCTCACCTTCGCCCTGGCCTGAGACGCGAAACCCGACTTCTCCCGGCCGCATTGGGTAGTCGCCGGTGCGGTGTTAGGCTTGCCTAAGTCGTTAGGCGACGGTGGGGAAGCCGATGAAACTCAATGCCATTGAACGAGTTGCCATGAACAACCCGATGCGAGCCGCGCATCAGCACCATCGGGAAGCCGCGTGGTTCCGGCGGCTGGTCGCTGGTGGCCTCGCGGGTCGCAGCGTGCTGGAGGTCGGCTGTGGGCGCGGCGTCGGTGTCGAAGTGCTTCAGGATCGCCTCGGGGCCGAGCGGGTGACTGCCTTCGACTTCGACCCCGCGATGGTCGACCTGGCTCGGGATCGACTGTCCGGGCGGGACAACGTCATCGTCTCCGAGGGTGATGTCTGTGAAATCCGGGAGCCTGCGGCGAGTTTCGATATCGTTGCCGACTTCGGAATCATCCATCACGTGCCCGAATGGCAACTGGGTATCGCCGAGATCGCCCGGGTGCTGCGACCAGGCGGTACCGTTCTTTTCGAGGAGGTGCCGCGCCACATTCTCGATACCTGGATAATGCGGACATTCACCGTACATCCGCGCGAAAACCGCTTCGAAGCAGAAGAATTCGCTGCCGAACTCGCGCGCAATGGTCTGCACGGCAGAGGTCGAATCGAGCAGCACTTCGGTGGAATGCTGTTTGTGGGCGCCGCGACGAAAGTGTGATTTGCCATCTGAAGATTTCGATATCACATAGCTATTGCTGTTCTGCTGCAATGGATTTAGCGGTAGAATTGGTGCATGATTCCGGAGGGGGAAAGTCAGGACGGTGATACCGCCGCCGATTTGCGCGCTGCGATGGACGCCCTGCTCGCGACCGATCTCACCGGACTGTCCGACACCGCTCTCGTGGACGTCATGCGGGAGGTGGAGTCGGTTCGTTGTCGGATGGCGGCACTGTCGCATCGCATGATCGCCGAAGTGGAGGCGCGGCATCTGTGGGAGCGTGCCGGGGCCAAGGGGATGCGCGGCTATCTGATCGATGTGCTGCGCCTGTCGGCCGCCGAGGCCGGAGCGCGGGTGCGTGCGTCGGCGTCGTTGCGGCCGCGCGCGTTCTGCGGGGAACCGGGTCCGGCGTTGTTGCCGACCACCGCGGCGTTGCAGGCCGAGGGTGTGGTGTCGCCGGAGCATGCGCGGGTGATCATGCGGGTGATGGACCGCATCCCGGCCGCGGTGCCTGTCGAGACGCAGGCCGAGGCCGAACAGCAGTTGGCTCGGGCGGCGGTGCAGATGCCGCCGGAGTATGTGAGCAAGGTCGGACACGTGCTGCTGTCGTGCCTGGACCCGGACGGGGTCCTCACCAATGACGACGACCGCGCCCGCCGCCGCGAGCTGTGGGTGGGCAAACAACGCGTGGACGGCATGAGCGAGATCAAGGGCGTGCTCGACCCGCAACTGCGTGCCCTGCTGGATGTCGTCTTGGCGAAGTGGGCGCGGCCGGGCATGTGCAACCCCGAGGATCCCGACAGCCCCCGGATGGGGCCGGGTGCGGTCGACAAGGATCTCATGGAGGTGGCGGCGCGGCGGGATCGGCGTAGTGCCGGGCAGCGTAACCACGACGCGGTGAAAGCCTTCCTCGCCGCCGCAGGCGGACCGGAGAACCTGGGATCTCACCGGGGCGTGCCGGTGTCGGTGGTGTTGACGATGAGTCTCACCGACTTGCAGGCCGGGGCCGGGTACGCCCACACCGCATCGGGATCGGTGATGTCGATCCCGGATGCGTTGCGGATGGCCGAGGGCGCGTATCCGTTGTTGATGCTGTTCGACGGCAAGGGTTTGCCCCTGCATTTGGGGCGGGGGAAGTATCGGTTGGCGTCGCCGTGGCAGCGGTTGGCGTGTATCGCCGCCGACCGGGGGTGTACGCGTCCGGGGTGTGAGGCTCCGGCGACGATGTGCGCGGTGCATCATATGGTGCCGTGGTTGCGGGGTGGTCGTACCGATATCGAGAATCTGACGTTGGTGTGCGATCGCTGTCATGCTCAGATTCCCGAGGATGTCGAGGATCCGACGGGGTGGGCCACCCTCGGACGCGGCGGCTACAGCCACGGCATCGCCGGCGGCAACAGCGGCAGCGGCGGCAACAGCGGCGGCGGCAACAGCAACACCGGCGGCGGCAACCGCAGCGGCAACGGCGGCAACAGCCGCGGCAGCGGCAGCGACGGCAGCCGCGGCGGCAATATCGGCGGTATCGGTGGCGGCGGCAACCGTGGCGGCAATATCGGCGGTATCGGTGGCGGCGGCAATCGCGGTGGTGATGTCGGTAG
>NZ_JASCXP010000198.1:0-13084 GCF_030010695.1 Nocardia sp. CC201C | reverse complement strand
GCGGTGATCCGGCCACCGCGCCCGCCAATGCCTGGAGCGCCATGGTCTGCCGGTCGTCCACGCGGGCGAAACCGTTCACCAGTGCGGCGTCGAATCCGGCCACCACCTCCTGGGCAACCGCTATCTCCTCGGGCGACGCGCCCAGCAGTTCTTCCCAGCGCACCGACATCAGCGGCTCACCCCCGCCGCCGGAAACCACTGGAGTTCGGGAATCGGCGAATTGCTGCCCGGCAGTTCCAGATACGACAGATGCCGCAGGAACCGGCTGAAGACCGGGGCCGCCGGGGCCGGATCGCGAGTCCCGTCGAGCGCGTCGGCCAGCCGTGCCCCCTCGGGCACCTCCACCCGCAGGTAGCGGGCGACGCGCTGCTGCCCGTACTGGAGCACCGCCTCGGCGATGAGCGCGTCCAGGTGTTTGCAGGTCCAGTTCCCGGACAGGCCGCCGCAGGGCCGATTGTTGTTGGTGCTACAGCTGAATCCGTGCGTCCCGGCCGTCACCGACGCCACGTACACCCGGGCGATATCGGAACCGCTGGACACCACACCCTGTAGCCGCCCCTCCGCCAGTTCGACGAACGGCACCTTCGCCAGCTTGCGCGGCGCGACGGCGGGCAGCACTCGCACAATCGACATGCTTGTCGAATTTTCTTGTGCGGCTTCATCATTCGAATTCGAGACCATCACTTTGCCTCCCACTTGGTCGCGATGGGCATGAAGCTATGCCATGCCACCGACAGGTTCCCGACGGGACGTTCGCGGGTCCGGCACTGGCTACAGTCGGGTCTATGGCGGATGACGAGATGCTGGTGGTAGGGACGGCGTACGACCGGGTCGCGGAACTGTACGCGGCCACGTTCGAGCACGCGCTGCGGGATATGCCCTTCGACCGCGCCCTGCTGGGCGTGTTCGCGGAACTGGCATCGGATCCGGTCCTCGATCTGGGCTGCGGCCCCGGGCGGCTCACCGGCCATCTGCGCGATCTCGGCCTGGACGTCTCCGGTATCGACCTCTCGCCGGAGATGATCCGGCTGGCCCGCGCCGCCCACCCCGGCCTCCGCTTCGAGGAGGGCTCCATGGAGGCCCTCGACCTACCCGACACCTCCCTGGGCGGCATTCTCGCCTGGTACTCGACGATTCACACCCACCCGCGGCGGCTGCCACTCGCATTCGCCGAGATCGCGCGGGTGCTCCGCCCGGATGGTGTTGCGCTCTTCGGGTTTCAGGCCACCGAACGCGGATATGAGGCATACGACCACAGGGTCACGACTGCCTACCGCTGGGCCCCGGACGCCCTCGCCGAGGTGCTGGCCCCGCACGGCCTGCACACCGTCTTCCGGATGGTCCGCGAACCCCAGGAGAACGAACGCGGCGCACAGGGCTGCCTGCTGGCGGTGCGGCGCTGACCGTGGCCTACCGGTGATTGTCGGTGCGCGCTTCTAGAGTCGACGCATGAACGACAGCAGCTCTCCGGTCCGGGGTCGGTACGACGCCGTCATCGTCGGGGGCGGCCACAACGGCCTCGTCGCGGCGGGTTATCTGGCGCGGGCGGGTCGGTCGGTGCTGATGCTGGAACGGCAGGCGCACACCGGTGGCGCGGCGGTGTCGGAGCGGGTGTTCGCCGGGGTGGACGCGCGGCTGTCACGGTTCTCGTATCTGGTGAGCCTGTTGCCCGCGAAGATCATTCGGGACCTCGGGGTGCGGTTCGAGACGCGCAAACGGCGGATCTCGTCGTATACGCCGGTGGGGGACGGCGGGCTGCTCGTGGACGGGGGATCGGCGGGGGCCACGCGGGCGAGTTTCGCCCGGGTCACCGGATCGGAACGGGAGTTCGACGCCTGGCAGCGGTTCTACGCCGAGATGGGGGAGTTGGCGCGGCGGGTGTTTCCGACGTTCACCGAACAACTGCCGACACGGACGGAGCTACGCGGCATCGTGGCCGACGACGCGATGTGGGAGGCGATCTTCGAGCGGCCGCTCGGCGAACTCGTGGAACGGACCTTCACCGACGATACGGTGCGCGGGGTGGTGCTCACCGATGCGCTGATCGGGACGTTCAGCCATGCGCACGACGCGACGCTGGCACAGAACCGGTGCTTCCTCTACCACGTGATCGGTGGCGGGACCGGGGATTGGGATGTGCCGGTCGGCGGCATGGGGGCCCTGACCGACGCGCTCGCGACGGTCGCGCGGACGGCGGGGGCGGAGATCGTCACCGGCCGCGCCGTGACCGGGATCGATACCGACGGCCGCACCGCGGAGGTGCGATTCGACGGCGGCGCGGTGGGAGCCGACCGCGTGCTGGTCAATGCCGCACCGTATGAGCTGGGGCGACTGCTGGGCGAGCCGCGCGCCAAACCCGAAGGCGCGCAGCTGAAGATCAATATGCTGCTGCGGCGGCTACCGGCGCTGCGGGATCCGGCGGTCGATCCGCGCGACGCCTTCGCGGGCACCTTCCATGTGGGGGAGGCGGCCACGCAACTGGAACGCGCCTACCGGGAGGCGGCGACGGGACGGCTGCCCGCCGAGCCGCCGTCGGAGATCTACTGCCATACGCTCACCGATCCGTCGATCCTGTCACCCGATCTGGCCGCGCAGGGGGTGCACACCCTGACTCTGTTCGGATTGCACACGCCCGCGCGGCTTTTCGACGAGGATCCGGAGGGCGCGAAGTCGGAGCTGGTGGCCGCCACCCTCGCGCGACTGGATTCGGTGCTGGCGGAACCCATTCGCGACTGCCTGGCCCTGGACGCGGACGGCCGCCCCTGCCTGGAGGCCAAGTCACCGCTCGACCTGGAGCACGAGATCGGGATGCCCGGCGGGCACATCTTCCACGGTGATCTGGAATTCCCCTATCGCGCCGACGATTCCGACGACAGCCCGGCCACCCGCTGGGGTGTGGCCACCGGGCACCGCAATGTGTACCTGTGCGGCGCGGGCGCGGTACGCGGCGGCGGGGTGAGTGGTATCGGCGGCCACAACGCGGCCATGGCGGTCCTCGACGAGCCCTGACCGCGGCGGCGGTGATGATGCGGCTCCGGCGGCAATGTGGTTACGACCGGGATTCGCCAGCACGGGGATGCGGCCACGACCGGGATTCGGCTACACGGTGTCTCGGCTACAACGGTGTTCAGCTACGACGGTGTTCAGCTACGACGGACGCCGATACCCGTCGGCGGACTGGCCGATCACATCGGAACAGCAGCGGATGAAATACCGCACCACGGGATCGGTTTCGGAGGCGTCCGGCCACACCACCGCGACCCGGGTCGGCCCGATGCCGTGCACCGGCCGGAACACCACCCCGGGCCGGGCGTGGGTGTGCGAGGTGGACGCGGGGGTGAAGCTGACCCCG
Organism: Nocardia sp. CC201C; assembly: GCF_030010695.1. Taxonomy (NCBI): domain Bacteria; kingdom Bacillati; phylum Actinomycetota; class Actinomycetes; order Mycobacteriales; family Nocardiaceae; genus Nocardia; species Nocardia sp. CC201C. Next base: position 9,732 of record NZ_JASCXP010000198.1, on the reverse strand, counting down.
TAGCCGCTCGCGATGGCGGTCAGCCACTCGTCGGTATTGCGGGCGATGGCCCCGACGATGGCGGTATCGCGAGGCCGGGCGTCCAACCCCATCCAGTAGTCGCGCCACCACCCGGTATCCGCGGGCGAGGCCACGTAGGGCTCGTCCCACAGCTCCCGGAAGGCGATGTCCTCGCGCTCGGCCAACGGATGGTCCTCCGGCAGCGCGATCCAGCGGGGTTCGGTGAACAGTTCCCGGACGTGGTACTCGTCCTGCCCCGGGAACGGCAGCCGCAGGATGGCGACGTCGACATCGCCGTCGTCGAGTCCGGCGGTCGGATCGGTCCACCCGCCCTGCCGCAGATCGACCTCCCAGTCCGGATGCAGCCGGTGGAAGACCCGGATGATCTCGGGGATATGCCCATCGGCGGCGCTGGGCACCGCGCCGAGGCGCAGCACGCAGGCGGTGCGGCTGGCGTCGCTCTTGGTCTCGCGCAGAATGCGGTCCCACCCGGCCAGTAATCCCGGCACCTGTTTTGCCAGCACCTTGCCGGGCGCGGTGAGCGTCATCCCCGCCCGGGACCGGATGAACAGTTCCACTCCCAGCTGGTTTTCCAGCTGTTTTATCTGTGTGGCCAGCGCGGGCTGCGCGACATGCAGTCGCTGCGCGGCCCGCGCCAAATTCTCGGTTTCCGCGACCGCCATGAAGTAACGCAGCAGTCGCGTATCGATGTCCACGCCACAAGGTTACGAACGCATGTACCCGTAGGCATATCCCGGCGTCCGCCGCAGCGGCCGGAGTTCGTGATGCTATTCGTGATTCCGGCGCTGTCGCGGTGCCCGATTCACCCGAAACTGGGGCGGGTGACGGTGGGAGCGCCGACCCGGTAGGTGGACAGGATGACGCCGTTGTCGAGCGCGGTGGTCTCGACCGCCTCCAGGGTGGCCTCGGCATCGACATCGGTCCACAGCCGGTCGCCCTTGCCGAGCAGCACGGGGTAGACGACCAGGCGGTATTCGTCCACCAGACCGTTCGCTTCGAGGAAGTGGACCAGCTTGGAGCTACCGAAGACCAGCAGATTCTGCTCTCCGCGCAGCTTGGCGATGGAGTCGGCCAGATCGCCCTCGATGCGGTGCCCGTTCCATTCCAGGTCGGACCGGGAGCTCGCCACGTGCTTGGGCATGGCGTTCATCTTGTCCTTGTACTCACCCTCCTCCGGGTGGTTCGGCCAGGCCGCGGCGAACGCCTCGTGCGTGACGCGCCCGAGCAGCAGCGCGTCGGCCTCCCGCATTTCGGCGCTCTTGTAGTCGGCGATGTCGTCGTTCCAGAACGGCACGGTCCAGGCCGGATTCTCGATAACGCCGTCCAGCGAAACGAATTCGGCGACAACGATCTTGCCCATGATTCTTCTCACTCTCGGTGTGGGTTCTTCCGCCTCGGCATGGCCGAGCGGGCTCGAACATGCAGACGGAAAGACCCGCGAGAACTCATCGGCGCCCGCCGCCGGAGATTCGCCCACGGGCTAGGAACCCGGGGTCGGTGAGCCACCGCAGCCAGTGCGGGGCCAGCAGTTCGGCGAATTCGTCGTATCCGGCCGCACCCGGATGCGCCCCGTCCCCGGCGGCGACCTCCGCCATCCACACCCGGTTGTCCCGCAGGGGTTGATGCGCCCGCACGTACGGGACGCCGACCGCGTCGCAGTGCGCCGCGAAGCGCTCGTCCAGGGCGGCGATGCGGTCGGTGTGCGCGGCATCGGCGATAGGCGGCGGCGCGACCACCAGGACGGGCCACTCCCGGGCGCGCGCGACCTCGAGCACGGCCGCCAGATTCGCCACCGATTCGTCGAGCGGGACGCGTGGCCACCCGTGCTCGTGCATGGTGTCGTTCACACCGGTCGACAGCACCAGGCGGGCGTCGCAGCCCGTCGGTAGCCGCGGTTCGCATTCGGTGAGCCAGCGGGCGCGCAACTGGGTGGAGGTCTCCCGGCGCACGCCGAGGTTGTAGTGGGTGAGCGGTTGCCCGGCCGCGATGGCCCGCACCGCCAGGCGGCCCGCCCAGCCCAGGCAGCGTTGGTCGCCGACCCCCGCGACGAACGATTCACCGACGAAACACACGCGAAGATCCTCGAGCACGCCGACGATACTTCCAGGTGCGCCTGGAGGTTGCTCGGCCGTATCGGACGCATCGGGGCGGACACGCCGGACACACTGGGAGATGGGCTCGTCCCGCTGGACCGGCGCGACGGGTTACCGTAGCCGGCGAGTAGGTGTGCGGGTTCGTCCGTCCACCTGCCCGCCAGACACCGAGCCGACCATGGGACCGAGGCAGTTCCCACGATCCGAAAGCGCCGATAGGACATGCGAGTCGACGGACGGGAGATCCCCGTCGCCGGCAGCCTGCTGCAGCCACGGCTCCGGCGTACCAGCGACATCCTGCGGGTGGTGCTGTCGACGCTGCTGGTCGCCGTCGTCATCGTGGGCTCGCTCATCACCCGGCCGCAGTGGGAGGCGCTGGAGCGCTCGCTGTCCGAGATCATCGGCTTCCTGACGCCGGAGCAGTCCAACGCGGTCTACATCGTGTACGGCTTCGCGATCCTGGCGCTGCCGTTCGCCATCTTCCTGCGCCTGATCTGGCGGCGGCAGTGGAAACTGCTGGGCGGGTATCTGTCCGCGGGCCTGATCGCCCTGCTGGCCTTCTCCTTCACCGGAACCGGATTCGCCGCCCCCACCTGGCATCTGTCGGAACCGCAGCAGGTCAACACCTTCTTGTCGCAGTTCCTCGACGATCCGCGCTGGATCGCCATGCTGGCCGCCACGCTGACGGTCGCCAGCCCGTGGCTGCCCGTCCGCGCCCGCCGGTGGTGGTGGACGCTGCTGCTGGCCTTCGTGCCGATTCACCTGGTGGTGAGCCTGGTGGTGCCCGCGCGCGCCCTGCTCGGCCTGGCCATCGGCTGGTTCGTGGGCGCGGTGATCGTGCTCGTGGTCGGCACGCCCGCGCTGGAGGTGCCGCTGGACGCCGCGGTGCGGGTGCTCGCCCGGCGCGGATACCAGGTGAACGCCTTCACGGTGCTGCGGCCGGGCGGACGGGGGCCGTTGGTGCTCTCGGCCAGCACCACGCCGCGAGCGGGAACCAGCCCGGCCGCCACGCCCGGGATGGCGGCGGTCATCGCCTCCGGGTCGGTATCGGTGCGCGGTTCGACACGCAAGACGGCGCGCGCCGCCGGCGGCGGTGTCACCACGGCCGTCGCCACCGCGAACCAGACGGCCGCGGATACGACATCCACACCGGACGGACTCGCCGCCGCGCGGGACCAGGCGGACTCCGGTGCCGCCGCGCTCGATGCCATGCGGCACACGCCCGCCGAGGACGAGCTGATCGTCGAGCTCTACGGGGCCAATCAGCGCCGCCGCAGCGCCTTGCAGGCGCTGCGGCGGTGGCTGACCATCCGCAGCGGCGAGTACCCGGCGCTGTTCGCCTCCATGCGGCGGGCGGTGGAGCACCGGGCGCTCATGGGCATCGCCATCGGAGATCTCGGCCTGGGCAGCAACAAACCGCTCACCGTGGCGGCGCTGGATCGCGGCTGGATGCTGTACGCGCACACCGTGGCCGCCGGGGAGCCGCTGGCCGACACGCACGGCGAACAGCTGGCCGATGTGTGGCGGGCGCTGGACACCATGCACAAGGCGCAGATCTCGCACGGTGAACTGCGCGCCGAGGATGTGCGGGTGGCGGGCGGCGACGTGTTGTTCGGCGGCTTCACCCAATCCGAATTCGGGGCGTACGAGGCGCGGTTCCAGTCGGATGTGGCGCAGCTGCTGGTCACCACGGCCGATGTGTTCGGCGCGGAGACGGCCGTGCGGACGGCCCTCGAGGTGCTGGGCACGCAGCGGGTGCTGACCGCGTCGCGGCGGCTCACCAAGGTCGCCATTCCGGTGCAGGTGCGCAAGTCGGTGCCGGACTTCAAGGAGGTGCTGAAGGCCACCCGCGATCAAGTGGCGCACCAGACCGGGCAGGACCGCATCGAGGCCGCGCAGATCACCCGGTTCTCCCGCAATCAGATCATCCAGCTGGTGCTGCTCATCGGCCTGGTGTACGTGGCCTACCCGTATATCAGCGCGGTGCCGACCTTCACCTCCGAACTCAGCAGCGCCAACTGGTGGTGGGCGCTGCTCGGCCTGCTCGTCTCGGTGCTCAAGTACATCGGCGCGGCCATGGCGCTGTGGGCGTGTGCCGGGGCCGCGGTGAACCTCCGCAATCTCATGCTCATGCAGGTGGCGAACACCTTCGCCGCCACCACGACCCCGGCGGGTGTGGGTGGTCTGGCGCTGAGCGTGCGGTTCCTGCAGAAGAGCGGGTTGGGCGCGGTGCGGGCCACGGCCGCGGTGGCCATGCAGCAGTCGGTGCAGGTGGTCACGCACATCGTGCTGCTCATCTTCTTCAGTGTGGCGGCGGGCGTTTCGGCGGATCTGTCGCACATCTTCCCCAATGCCACGGTGCTGTACCTGGTGGGCGGTGTGCTGCTCGGCCTGCTGGGCGTGTCCATCTTCCTGCCCACCGTGCGGCGGTGGCTGCGCACCGAGGTGCGACCGCAGCTGGCCGAGGTGGTGAGTTCGCTGCGCGAGCTGGCGCGCAGCCCGCTGCGGCTGGTCATGATCGTGGGCGGGTGCGCGGCGACCACGCTGGGCGCGGCGCTGGCGCTGTGGACGAGTATCGAAGCCTTCGGCGGCAGTACGACTTTCGTGACGGTCACGGTGGTGACCATGATCGGCGGCACGCTCGCCTCGGCCGCGCCGACACCCGGCGGGGTGGGTGCGGTGGAGGCGGCGCTCATCGGCGGTCTGGCGGCGTTCGGCGTGCCCGCGAGTATCGCGGTGCCGTCGGTGCTGCTCTACCGGGTGCTCACCTGCTGGCTGCCGGTGTTCGTCGGCTGGCCGATCATGCGGTGGCTCACCGCCAACGACATGATCTGAGCGCGTCTCAGCGGCGGGTCGCGTGCAGGTTTTCGAGCACCTGCTCGCTGGAAAGACAACCGGCCGTGGTCAATTCGAGATCGGACAGCGAGGCGGCGTGGGCCTCGGCCGTCGCGGCGGCAACGCAGTCGGCCACGGGATGCACGTAGAAGCCGAGATCCGTACCGTGCCTGGCGGTCTGCTCGACCGTGAGGTTGGTGGCGACGCCGGTGACGAGCAGGGTGTCGATGCCGCGGGCGGCGAGCCAGTCCGGCAGTGCACTGCCCGCCAGACCGGAGAGCTTCTGATTGTCGAAGACCGCACCCGCGCGGGCCTGCTCCGACATTTCCGGAATGATCTGCGTGCCTGGAGAATTCGGGCGGAACTCGGTCTGCGCGGCGGCGACCGAACGCATGAATCCGGTATTGCGCACCAAAGCGCCCTCGCCGACCGGAATGGTGAAGCGGGTGAACACGACCGGAAGTCCCGCCGCGGCGACCGCACCGTGGAACTCGACCGCCCGGTCCACCACCCCGCTCTCCGCGACCGGTTCCGCCAGCATGGGACCGAAGAACCCTTCGGGCCGAATCACATTCACCTGCCAATGCAGAGCGAGCACCGCGGTGCGCTCCGGTTCGAGCATCATGACCCCATGGTGCGCCATGCAGGGGCCGCGGCGCGCCGGAATGGCGGTACAGCGCGCCGCGGCGGCACTCAGCTACCCGAGTGATCGGTATCTGAGAAGTCCTTGCGCAGTGCGACTTTGACGACCTTGCCGCTGGCGTTGCGGGGCAGCTCCGGCACGATCACCAGATCCTTGGGGTGCTTGTAGCGGGCCAGGTTCTCGTTGAGGAAGGGCTCGAGCTCCGCCAAGGTCAGGTCGGTGCCCGGCAGCAGCGCGACCACCGCCACCGGCACCTCGCCCCACTTCTCGTGCGGGCGGCCGATCACCGCCGCCTCACGGACCTTGGGGTGGGCGAACAGCACGTTCTCCACCTCCGCGCAGTAGATGTTCTCGCCGCCGGAGATGATCATGTCCTTCTTGCGGTCCACCACCCAGACGAAGCCCTCCTCGTCCTGCTTCACCAGGTCACCGGAGTGGAACCAGCCGCCCGCGAACGCCTCCGCGGTGGCCTCGGGCTTGTTCCAGTAGCCCTGCATGAGAGTCGGTCCGCGATAGACGATCTCACCGACCTCGCCGGGAGCCACATCGTTCATCTCGTCGTCGACCACGCGGGCCTGGATGGTGGGGATGGGCTTGCCGACCGAGCCGAGTTTGCGCAGCGCGTCCCTGCCCTCCAGCACACAGGTGATGGGTGACATCTCGGTCTGGCCGAACACCGCTACGTTGAACGCCTCCGGGAAGCGGTCCGCCATGGCCCGCAGCACCGTGTCGGAGGCCGGGGCCGCGCCCCAGCACAGCGAGCGCAGCGCGAGCTTGCGCTGCTCGATCGTCGGGTCCTCGCAGATCATCTGCCACTGGGCGGGGACGCAGAAGGCGGTGGTGGCCTGCTCGGCCTCCACGGCGTCGAGCCACTGACCGGCGTCGAAAGCGCCCAGCGGGTGCAGGATCGTCTTGCCGCCCAACAGGAAATACGGGGTCAGCGATCCCAGGCCCGCGATGTGGAACAGCGGGGAGGTGCAGAAGCCGATGGAGTCCTCGGTGATCTCCATGGCCCGGATGCAGGTGAGCCCCTGCGCGGTCATGTTCGCGTGGGTGAGCACCGCGCCCTTGGGGCTGCCGGTGGTGCCCGAGGTGTACATGATCAGGCAGGGCGTGTCCTCCGGAATGTCCAGCGGCGCATGCGGTTCGCCCGGCTCGGCGATGAAGTCGTCGTAGCCGATCGCGCCGTCGCCGGTCTGCCCGTTGATGACCACGCAGGTCTCCAGCGCGGGCGCTTGGCCGACCATGGCGGTGGCGAGCGGTTGCAGCGGCGCGTCGGTGACGATGGCCTTCGCGCCGGAATCACCCACGATGTAGGCCACCTCGGGCGGAGTGAGGCGGAAGTTCACCGGCACCGCGATGGCTCCGAGGGCGTTGATGCCCATCACGGCCTCGATGTACTCGGTGTAGTTGAGCGCCAGGATGAGCACGCGATCGCCGAACCCGACCCCTCGACGGGCGAGCGCGTCGGCGAACTTCTCCGAACGCTCGTGCAACTGCCGCCACGTGGTGTCCACGCCCTGGAAACGGAAGGCCACCCGGTCGGGCCGCATGGCCGCATGGGTCGCGATCTGGTTGACCCAGTGGTTGCGCCGCGACCGAAGGGGCTCGTCGAGCGGCTGGATGCCGGCGGTCATGCTGCTTCCTCTCACACGGGGAGTGAACAGTCGAGAGAATAGCAACTAACTTTTTGGCGTGACAAGGGTTACAGAGAAGGTTCTGCCGAAATTTTCTCATTCGATCATTTAGCAGCTCAAGACCATAATGTCTGGCCACACCAGGCGCTGACGAGCGACTGTTTATCCACAGGCTCGCCGCAGATCGCTATTTCAGAGTGCAAACGATCGCTCACATGAGGGTTGTCCACCCATATGCAACTATGCGACTATCGGGCCAGTCCGGGCGTGCGTGCGACCCGCGAGAGGCTAGGAGGACAGCGTGACGCTGCGTACCAGGTTCACCGAGGAGTTCGGGGTCGAGCACCCGATCGTGCAGGGCGGCATGATGTGGGTCGGCCGCGCCGAACTCGCCGCCGCGGTGTCGGAAGCCGGTGGTCTCGGCATCATCACCGCGCTCACCCAGCCCACCCCGGACGATCTGCTGGCCGAGATCGAGAAGGCGCGGTCGCTGACCGACAAGCCCTTCGGCGTCAACGTCACCATCCTGCCGTCCATCAACCCGCCGCCGTACCAGGACTACGTCAAGGCCATCATCGAGTCCGGCGTGAAGATCGTCGAGACCGCGGGCAGCAATCCGGAACCCTTCCTGCCCTACTACAAGGAAGCCGGAATCAAGGTGCTGCACAAGTGCACCAGCGTGCGGCACGCCCTCAAGGCGCAGAAGATCGGCGTCGACGGCGTGAGCATCGACGGCTTCGAATGCGCCGGTCACCCGGGTGAGGACGATGTGCCCGGCCTGATCCTGATTCCGGCCGCCACCCAGGTACTGGACATTCCGGTCATCGCCTCCGGCGGTATCGCCGACGCCCGCGGCCTGGTGGCCGCGCTGGCGCTGGGCGCGGACGGCGTGAATATGGGCACCCGTTTCATGTGCACCCAGGAGTCGGCCATTCACCAGACGGTGAAGGAGCAGATCGTGGCGCACAGCGAGCGCGACACCCAGCTCATCTTCCGCACCATGCACAACACCGCGCGCGTGGCGAACAACGAGATCAGCCGCAAGGTCGTCGAGATCGAGAAGTCCGGCGGCAAGTTCGAGGATGTGCGCGATCTCGTCGCCGGTGCGCGCGGACGGCGCGTCTTCGAAGAGGGCGACCTGGACGCGGGCATCTGGTCGGCCGGTCAGGTGCAGGGTCTGATCAATGACATTCCGACCTGCGCGGAACTGGTGTCGCGCATGGTCACCGAGGCGGAGTCGATCATCAACTCCCGCCTGGCGAGCATGATGAGCTGATTCACCCGACCGGACAACCGATGTCGCGGCCTGCCGGGTGACCACGGGGACGACATCGGGTCGGCACTCGACCACCGGGCACCGGTACCCGGCGGTCGACGACGTTCGGCGGGCGCTAGGGATGTCAGGCGCGGGCGGCGCAGGCGTCGTAGTCGTGGGAGGCGATGATCTCGATGCCCTCGGGCAGGGCGTGCAGGCGCTGAATAGTACGGAAGGCGGCGTCGCGGTCGGCGTCGAAGAGCTGGCCGGGCATGGGGGCCTTCTCGCGAATCAGGCGCACCTGCACCCGATTCCACACGGCGTCGCCCGCGAGCAGGACGCGGGTGCCGTCGGCCACGGCCAGCAGGACGCCGACGCTGCCCGGGGTGTGACCCGCGAGGTCGACCAGGACGACCGCGCCGTCGCCGAACAGGTCGTGGCTGCGCGGGAAGGTCAGCAACGGAGGGCCGTCCAGTTCCAGGCTGCCGACGGCGCGGTCGTGCAGGGGTGCGCGCACCACGCCGATGGGGGCGTGCTCGCCGTGCATGGCCCAGTCGTATTCGACGGCGGGCAGCCGTAATTCGACCGAGTCGGGCAGTTCCAGCAGACCCGACACGTGATCCCAGTGCAGGTGGGTGGCCAGCACGAAATCGACATCGGCACCGGAGAGATCGCGGGCGGCCAGGGCGTCGCGCAGGCCGAGTACCGGCTTCTCCGGGGCGACCAACAGCGGCACCGGAAACGGCAGACCGGGAATGACACGCTCGTGCACATTCGCGCACAGCGCGGGATCGACCAGGAATCTGGCGCGCGGATGCTCGATCAGGAACGCGCCCATGGCCATGGGCAGCTCGCGCAGGCTGCGCACCCCCTCCGCCACGATGATCTCCGGGGCCGCCATCCGACCCTGGATGAGTGCGCGCAGCGTGACCGTGGCGCGCGGGGTGGCCGGATCGGCTACCTCGAGTCCGGCCAGGAAGTCGGCGTCCGGTCGGCGGGGCTGCAGCAGTCGCGCCGGGGTGGCGGCGAGCGCGGTGCAGCAGCGCGCCAGGGTGCCGAGAGTGGACGGGCGACCGGCGGTGACGTCGAGGCTCACCGCGCCAGGCTATGCGATCCCGACTCGGGCGGGGAAGGCTCACGGTGTGGAGACATGCGGGGAAGGCTCGCTGCGCGGGGACATTTAGTGCCGACCGGTCGGGGGGGGCCCCCCCCGGGCCGGTAGGGGCGAGGTGTGTTGTGGGGAAAATA
>NZ_JASCXP010000197.1:0-13086 GCF_030010695.1 Nocardia sp. CC201C | reverse complement strand
CGCAGCCGACGCAGCCGACGCAGCAGCCCGCGCCGCAGCCGCCCTCCGTGCCCATCCTGCCGGGGGTCATCGATCGGGTGGACGACACCGTCGGCTCGGTGCTGGACGCGCCCAAGCAGATCCTCCCCAATACGGGCGGCTAGGGGTTGATCGTCGTGGCCGGAAACATACCCATAGCGCTCGACTCGTTGCCCTACACGCGAGATCTGTTCCGGGAACTGGACTCCGAGGATTCGGTTCCCCTGCTGTACCTGGTCCGGGGCCGCTCGGGCACCGGCAAGTCCACGCTGCTGTCGGCCATTCGCAATCGGCTGCGGACGCGGGGAACCATGCCGACGGACAACCCGCACGACGGCCAGGGCGGCGGATCACCCGCCACCACAACCCATCCCGGTTCGGGCCGGATCGCCCGCACGGCTCTCGTGGTGGACGATGCCCACACACTGTCCGATGCGGCGTTCGAAGCCCTCTGCGCCGCAGCGGAATCCGGACATCGCACGGTGGTCATCGCCACCCGCCCGCGCCCGCACGACGCTCGCCTGCGCGCCCTCACCGATCTGGTGTCTCGGCGCGGACGCGTCGTCGACCTGCGCGCCCTCGCGGTAGCCGAGATCGCGCCGTTCGCACGGGAACTCGGCATGATGGTGCCGCGCGGCATCGCCCAGCACATCCACCGCCAGACCGGCGGCATCCACGGCGGTGTGGTGGCGGCCCTGGCCGCCGCCTGCGCCACCCGCATGGACGCCGGCATGGGCGCGGTCGACAGCGCTGTCACGTCCTGGGCGCGCGCCCGTCTCGACGACGCCGATCCGGAGTTGCTCGACACCCTGGTGGTGGCGGCCATCGGCGCGGGTCTGGACGCCAGTGAGCTGGCCGAGGTGCTGGAGGTGAACCTCGGGGCCGCACAGGATCTGGTGGACCGCGCCCGGGCCAGCGCCCTCATCACCGACGCCGACCTGCTGCTGGCGCCCGCCGTGACCCCGCTGCGCACGCTGGTCGGCGACCGCCGTTTCCTGGGCGTGCAGCGCCGCCTGCTGCGGGCCCGCCTCGACGCCGGGCTGCTGCGCGACCACACCGCGCTGCTGCTGGCCGAATCCGGGGTGCGCGATCCGCGCCTCGCCGAATTCCTCTGCGCCGCAGCGGAAAAAGCTGGCGATGAGGCGACGCGCTACTACGCGGCCGTCGCGGCGGCCGGAGCCGATCCGAACACCATCGCCGTGCGCTGGGCCGATGCCGCCGCACGAGCCGGCGACTGCGACACCGCCCTGCGGCTGGCCGAACCCGCCCTGGCCCGCGACGATATCGCGCCCGCGGAACTGGCCGCCGCCGTGCGCATCTGCGCGGGGGTCTGGACCCGCCGGGGCTTCATTTCCCGCGCCGCCCAGCTCTATACCTGGCTCGGTGCACGCCGCATCGGCGCGGACTGGGCCGTCGGCGCCACGGTGCTCTACCTCGCGGGCGACCCCGCCGTGGCCCGCGCCCTCTCCGCCTCCGCCGACCGCTGGCCCCCCACCGAGGCCACCGCCCGCGCCGCCACCATCGCCACCGCCCTGGCCAAGTCGGTCGAACCCGGCCCACGCGCCCCGCGACCCACGCACGGTTCGCCCGGCACTTCGCGGGCCGGAGTATCCGCGGCGGCCGTTCCCGAGCAGTCGGTACCGCCCGGGGGCACAGCACATTCCGAAGCCGCGCTGGCACCCGAAACCGCGACGCCGCAGGAACCAGTGGCGGGTCACCACCCGGCTCGCAGCTCATCCGCCGCCGAATCCGATTGGGCAGCAGTATATCTCCACGATGATTCGATACGACGGCACACAGATGGCTCGCCGTCCACTGCCACCACGCCCACTGGCAGCACGGCCCCCGGCAGCACGGGCACCGACAGCACGGGCACCGACACCACGACCACCGACACCACGAGCGCCCGCAGTACGACCCGCGCCGCCACGACCGGCGCGGATTCCGTGCGCACGCACGCCACGACCGGCGGCGACGCGATGACCGCACGCCAGGTCTCGAGCGCGAGCTCCATGCCCGCACGCGACGACAGCGCCTTCACGACACCGGAGCGGGACAGGCTCACCGAGACGATCCCGGGCAGCGGCGCGGCACGATCGTTCCTCGACGCCGGAACCACCGCGTCACCCGGACGGGCCGCCGCACCGTCCGAGACCGCCCGGACCGTCGAACCGTTCACGGCCGCACAGTCCAGTGCCGCGCACGCGGTTACCGGGCGGCCGGATGGCACCGGCGGCGAGTCACGGCCGAGAGCCACCGGCGGCGAGTCACGGCCGGGCTTCCCGGAAAGCGGCGCACCCGTGGCACCGGTTCGGCCGACCGGGGCATCCCGGAACACTCGAACCGAACCCGCGGACGCCGCCGGATCGGAGACCGCGGCCCTGGGATTCCCGCAGGTGCACACCGACACGCGGCGTGGGGCGGCAATGGCCGCGGTGTCGGCGCTCATCCACGCGGCGCATTCCGGGCTCGCGCCCTCCGAGGCGGGCGGGGATCGGTTCCTGCCCTGTTCGGCAGTGTCCATTGCCACCCTGCTGTGCCTGAGCATCGGGGAGCCCCGGCGGGCGGCCGATGCCCTGCGCGGCAGCTCGACCGATCCGCAGCGGCGGGTGCTGGCGGCATGGGTGGCCATGCTGGGCGGCGACGAGCGGGCGGCGGCCGAGGCGGTCGACCAGCTCGATATCGCCGCACTGGATCCGCGGGACCGGCTGCTCGCGCACGCGGTGATCGTCGGCCTGGCGCGGCGCGGCGGCGATCACAGCGCGCTCACCCTGGCCTGGCAGGCCGCCGCACCCCTGTTCGACGAGGTGGGCGCCGACCTGCTGACCCTGCTGCCGATCGGCGAACTGTGGCTGGCCGGAATCCGGTTGCGGGACGAGAGCCGGGTATCCGCGCTGGTCGACGACGCTCGGCGGCTGCTGCGCCGCCTCGGCGATCCGCCCGCCTGGGCGAACTCCTTCCACTGGTACGCCATCCAGGCCGCCATCGCGCACGAGCGCCCCGACCGGCTGCTGCCGCACGCGCACCGGTTGAAGGCGGCCGCGGAGGCGGGTGACACCCAGGCCGCCGCCCTGGCCGACGCGGGTCGCACCTGGGTGCTGGTGTTGCGCGGCCAGGTGGAGCGCGTCCCCGTGGAGGCGGCGGTGCGGCGGCTCGCGGGATTGGGTCTCAGTTGGGACGCCGCCCGGCTCGCCAGCGAGGCGGCGCTGACGGCCGACGACTCCGGCACCGCGACGGCCCTGTTGAAGTTGGCCCGGACCGTGCGGGTGCAGTCCCGCCCGCCCGAGCAGCCCATCCGCCCGCTGCCCACCCCGGCCCCGCGCCCCGACCCGGTGCCGGACGCCGTGCTCAGCGAGCGTGAACGGGAGGTGGCCGAACTGGTCCTGCTCGGTCTCACCTACCGTGAGATCGGCGCTCGCCTCTATATTTCGGCCAAGACGGTGGAGCACCATGTGGCGCGGATACGACGTCGAATCGGTGCCGGGTCGCGATCGGAGTTATTGTCAATGCTCCGCGCCATGGGCCACGGGTCCCTACTCGTGTGAGCCTCGGGGCGCGGACGCCAGACCCGCACGCACCGAGTGAGGTAACGAGGATGGCCACTGGGGTGGGCCTGCGGATCGCGGACGACGAATGCGTCGCCGCGATCGTGACCGGGGACGATGCCACCCTCCCGGTGCACTACATCGTCCGCGAGTCGCGCTTGCACATGTCCGACGACGGTGACGCCGAACTGGGCGGCGAGCAGCCGACCGGCCATACGCACTCCATCGGCGGATTCGCCGCCGCCGTCGGCGACCCGGCGGGCATCCCGGTCGATGACGGCGAGGCCTACCGCGCCGAGGATCTGTGGGCCACCGCCGCGTTCTGCCTGATCAATCTGGCCGCCGAATATCTCGAAGGTCCCGCCGAGTTCTACGCGACGCATCCGACCGCATGGCCGGAGGAGAACATCCGCGCCGTCCGCGAGGCGCTGGATTATCTGGGGCTGAAATCGGTGGTGCTGGTCAGCGAGCGCGACCTACCCACGCCCGACTCCGACACCGGCAAGTCCCTCGCCTATCAGGCCGCGCGAGCCGCCCTCGCCGCCGTGCTCTCCACTCCGGCGGGTGTCACCCCACCCGATCCCACGGTCACCGAGAACTACTCCGACGTCACCGAGGTGCTGCCCACCATTCCGGTGCCGGACCCGCCCGCGCAGGCGTACTCGGTCGCCATTCCCGCCGCCACCACCACCGAACCGGCCGTCGAGGCGGAGGCCGAGGAGCCGGCCCCGGAGCCGCCCACCCGCCATCGCGGACCGCTGCTGATCGCCGTCGCGGCGGCCCTGATCGGTTTGCTGCTGGGTGGCCTGGGCGTCGCCGCGGTGTTGCGTCCGGACGAGGAGAAGCCGGGTCCGCCGCGCGGCGAGGTGCGGTCCGAACCCTTCGCCACCGCGGGCGCGGTGCCGCCGGAGCCGACGCCGTCCGAGGAGCTCCCGCTTCCCGCCCCGCCGCCGGTCGTCGAAGTGCCAACGCCGACAACCGAACCCGCCCCGCCGCCGGCGCCGGAACCGCCGCCCACCACCACCGAGACGCCGCCGAGTTCCACCACGACACGCCCGTCGACCACGACCCGGGTGCCGCCGTACATCTACCGGCCGCCGGAGCTGCCCACCCTCCAGATCCCGCCGCCGCCCATTTTCAGCGATCCGTGGTCGCTCGGCGAGAACTGATACAAGTGGCGACCTTCTGTGCGCTATGGCATAAAGTGATGCGCTGACCGGTGTAACCCTCACCACGGGGTGTCGCGGTCTGCTGGTGCACTACGAAGGGACTCCATGCGCAAGTTCTTGGCGCGTCGCGCCGCGGTTCGAGCAGCCACCATCGCTTTCACCTCGACCGTTCTAGTCGGCCCCCTGTTCGCCGCGGCACCCGCGCTCGCCGATGAGGCGGTATCGCCGCAGCTCTCGGCCGATCAGCTGCCTCCGGAACTGACGCAGGCCATTGCGCGTGATCTGGGTATGACGCCCGCCGAGTATCTGGATCGCTCCACGCGCGCCCAGGAATTGCGGGACTACGCACGGGATTTCCGAACCGAGCGGCCCGAGGAATTCGCGGGCGCGTGGCTCGGCCAGGACGGCAAACCCGTCGTGGCGGTCACCTCGGTGGACGCCGCCAAGATCGCCGCCGACGCCGGATATCAGACCCGGTTGGCTCCGGTCAGCGCGGACAATCTGGAATTCGCCATGGGCCAGCTGAATTCGTGGATCGCCGAACTGCCCATGGATCTGTCCTCGGCCATCAATTCGGTGGCCATCGACTTCCTCAACAGCCAGCTGGTGCTGTCGGTCGCCAATACCCCGGTCGGCCATCTGCTGAATCTGCCCACCCTCATCGCGAATATCAAGGTGATGCTCGCCCCGGGCAGCGGCGGCCCGGTGGAACGGCGTCCCATGGGCGGCGACACCTATATCAGCGCCCCGACCTCGCTGGGCGACTCCTCGCTGCAGAGCGTGGACGTGTGCTCCTTCGGCTTCAACGCCACCGACGCGGGCGGCAATGCCCTCAACATCAGTGCCGGACACTGCAATCCGAACTTCGGCAAGGCCGATCAGCAGGCCGATGTGTACCTGCCGAACGTGCGGGACCTGGCGGCCAGCCCGCAGGTCGGCACCTTCGTGAGTTCGCAGCTGGGCGGGCGCAGCTCGCTGGACTACTCGGTCATCAAGCTGAACGACGCGGCCGTGCGCAACGGCATGGACCAGCCGTCGGTGCGCGGCTCGAACGGCACCACGCTCACCATCACCGGGGTGGCGGATCCGATCGTCGGCGCGCCGGTGTGCAAGTCGGGTCAATCCTCCACGTTCACTTGCGGTTTCGTGGTGGCCGACCGGGTGGAGACGCAGCTGTACACCGCCGAGGGCGACTCCAAGATCATTCGCGGTTTCGCCAGCAGCGCGTGCACGCTGGGCGGCGACTCCGGTGGCGCCATCGTCTCCGGCACGCTGGCCCTGGGCATCACCAGTGGTTCGAATGCCGCCGACGCGCCGAACTGCAACGAGGCCAATACGGCGCTGGCGCAGTACGGTGGAACGGCCACCCTGGGCATTCCGATCCGCGCCATTCTGGCTGATATCGACGCCAATTCCGGCGGCGGACTGGGCAGCGGTATCCAGGTGCGCACCCGCCCGAACGTCGGGTGAGGGCGACACGCTGTGATCTTGAAGCCGACACGCCGTTCGTTAGCCTGCGGAATACCGAAACGTCACCCCGAGATAAGTAGGCATAACGGGCTCGACACCATATAGTCGGCTCATGCTCCTGCCACGTATGCGTTTTTCGCCTGCCGCGGGTCGACCGCGCGCCCTCGTCCGTACTGCAGCGATCGCGGCCACTGCGCTGCTGACAGCCGGACCCCTGGCGGCGAGCGCCCATGCGGAACCGGCGCCGAACCTGCCGCAGGAGCTGATCAATGCCGTCCAGCGCGATCTGAAGATCTCCCCGCAGGAGTACCTGGCTCGCGCCGATCTGGCCCAGCAGGTGGCGGCCTTCGCCACCACCGCGCAGCGGCAGTTCCCGCAGGTGTTCGGCGGCGCCTGGCTCAACGAGGCCGGACAGGGCGTCGTGGCGCTGGCGCAGGGCGAGAACTTCGACGCCGCCCGCCAGGCCGCCGCCGACGCGGGCTTCCAGGTGCGCGACGTGGCCAAGAGCGAGGCCGTGCTGCGCGGTGAGAAGAACGCCTTCCAGCGCTGGCTGGAGCAGCAGCCGGAGGCGGTGTCGAAGCTGGTGCGCGGCGTGGCCATCGACACCGTGAACAACAGCATCGCGGTGCGGGCGGACACCTCCGACCTGCCGCTGCCGAGCTTCGTCGATCCGGCGCGCGTCATCGTGATGCCCGCCCCGCCGGTGGCGGGCGAGGAGGCCGACGTGCGCAAGGCCGGGGAGATCGCGGACGCCACGGGCGGACCGCTGGCCGCCGGTGACGGCTACGCGTCGGTGGCGGGCCGCATGTCGCTGCGCTGCTCGCTGGGTTTCAACGGCACCGACAGCGCGGGCCGGACCGTGAACATCACCGCGGGCCACTGCAACCCGAACATCCCGGCCACCGGCGGCGCGAACTCGCCCAGCGCGTACGAGCTGCTGCCCGGCGACGAACCGGGCGTGAAGCTGGGCACCTTCCAGAAGTCGGTGCTGGGCAACCAGGACTACTCCATCCTGTCCATCGATGATCAGGTGCGGGGTCGCTTCGACAACAACCTGGTGCGGGTGCCGGGCAACAACCCGATCGCCGTCACCGGCGTGGCGGTTCCGGTCGTCGGCGCTCCGGTCTGCAAGTCCGGATCGCGCACCGGCTTCAGCTGCGGCGTGGTGAACGCGATCGATCAGGTGGTGCAGGTCGGCGACCGGCAGCTCACGCAGAGCTTCTCCGCCAATATCTGCGCCCTCCCGGGCGACTCCGGCGGTCCGATCGTCACCGGCACCCTGGCGCTGGGCATCTCCTCGGCCTCCTCGGTCGCCGACTACCCGATCTGCGAGATCCCCAACCTGATCGGCCTGCTGACCGGCAACACCCCGCAGCTGTTCGCCCAGCCGGTGAGCGTCGTGCTCTCCGACAACCCGGGGCTGCGCGTCCGCAACTGATCTCGGCAAGCCCGAAAAGGCCGGTAGCTCTTGCGCTACCGGCCTTTCGTGTCTGCGGGGGAGGTGGTGCCCAGTGGCGGCGCAGGGGCGGCGCTCCGGGGTGAATCGGCGTCGTCGGGCGGTAGGCCGGACCCGCCGTCGTGCGGCATGCTGGGGATATGTGTCTGGTGTTGGTCGGGTGGCGAGCGCATCCGGAGTATCGGCTGATCGTGGCCGCGAATCGGGATGAGTTCTACACGCGGGCAACGGAAACGCTGCGCTGGTGGCCGGAGGCTCCGGACCTGCTGGCCGGACGGGACCTCGGAGCCGGAGGTGAGATCCCCGGAACCTGGCTCGGAGTGTCTCCGGCGGGACGGCGGTTCGCGACGGTGACGAATGTGCGGCGCCCCGGCGAGAACCGCACCGACGTCCGTTCCCGCGGCGCGCTGCTGATGGACTACCTGCGCGGCGAGGTCGGTCCGGAGAAGACCGTGCGCGCGGTGGCGGCGGAACCGGACGACTACAACGGCTACAACCTGGTGGTGTCGGATCTGGAGACGCTGTGGTGGCACAGCAATCGCAGCGGGTCCGCGCCCCGGGAGCTCGCCCCGGGCTTCCACGGTATCTCCAACGACGCGGTGGTGGGTTCGGCCGAACCCGATTCCCGCGACATCCGCACCGGTACCGAACGACCCGCGTGGCCCAAGGTCCGCGAGGGCGTCCGGGCGCTGCGGTCGGTGGTCGAGTCCACGCCCGGAGATATCGAGGGGTATCTCCGGGTCCTGGCCGACCGCACCCGCGCCCTCGACACCGAACTCCCCGACACCGGCCTCGGCCGCCGCATGGAGCGCACCGCCTCCGCCCGCTTCATCGCCCACACCGTGCATGGCACCCGGTGCAGCACGGTGCTGCTGGTGCGCGAGGACGGCGGCTTCGAGATGGTCGAACGCAGCTTCGGCAGGTTCGGCCGCGAACGGGACACCCGGAGTTACAGCGGTCGCATCGGTCTCGACCCGAACTAGGCGAAAACCCGAAATCTAGGTAAGGTACCGATTCGCTGGCGCTGTACGCGCCAGAGTCATTTGCACATACGAACTTTCGAGGTACCTCATGCTCTTCATCGCAGGCGATACCGGTGTCGCGGGAATGCTGCTCAAGCTCCTGCAGTCCATGTGCACCATTTCCGCGGGCGGCGCCGCCGGTTCCTGCAACTGGGGCGCCTAGCCTCGACCCGACCACGGGGAGTACCCCTTATGGTGTGCGAATTCCGCAGACCATAAGGGGTTTCGTCTGTCTGAGGGCGACCCACCGCACGGCAGGTGCGTGCTAACGCGTACGGCCCCGTCTCCGCGGGGAGACGGGGCCGTACGCGTATTACGGATGCGGTGTCAGTTGGCCCACTTGGTGGTGCCCGGGGCCGCCTGGAGGGTCTGGATGAGCTCCAGTCCCGCGGCGATCAGGGTCGGCCCACCCACCGCGATGGTGCCGAGAATGCCGCCGATGCCCGCACCCGCGACCAGGCCGGGAACGCACATGGCCGGGATGGTCACGATGCAGCCGATGATGGCCCCGATGGCGGTGCCGACGAAGCCGCCGATGGCGGTGGCCATACCGAACTGGCTCGAGAAGCTGTTCATCGCGCGCTGATCCTCCATCGGCGACGCGATGGGCTGCACGGTGAGCGGCTGGGTGCCGGGCTGGAAGCCGGCCGGGGCCTCCGGAACGACCTCGAGCACCGAGTCCTCGTTCTTGAGCTCCGACTTCACCTCGACCTCGGAACCGGCGATATCGAACGCCAGCGGGAACGAGATGAGGGTGGCGCCCTGGGTGTCCTTGACGTTCACCATCGTCTGCTTGTCCTCGGGTTCCCCACCCTCGACCGCGACCTCGGTGAGCTCGAACGTGCCGTTCTTCAGCGTGGCGACAATGGTCTTGTCGACGAGCTTGACGGAGTAGCTCACATCCTGAGGCGCGGGCGCCTCTTCGGCATGTGCGACGGTGGAACCGACGGTCAATGCGCCGATCGCCAGGGCAGCCGCCGCAATGGTGCCGCGAAACTTCATTCGGTTATCCAATCGATCATCAGGTCTCCGCTGCCGCATCCTCACCGCGAGAGCTCACGCTTCCCTCGTGACACGTTCGCGCGTGGGGCGCGAATGTCAGCGAGAACCTCCCCGAGCAGTGTGAAGATGCGCACAGCACAACGGACAGCGTGAGCTTAGTCCAACAAGTGGTGATATGCGACATTCCTTTCTCGGCGACGGTTGTGAGCTGTGTAAGTTAGCCGACCCTTGGTTGGGTTCCGGATTTGTCGCGATTTACAGTGCGGGAAAGCTCTGGACGAATAAGTTACCGGCGGGTAACTTACCGTTCGTTAAGATACGTGCACACCGGAGTTGGAGCAGGCCAACCCCGCGCAGGCTCGTAGCCCGAAGAAAGGTCGCGACATGAATGCCCTGACAGTGACGCTGGGCGCGATCGGAGCGACGCTCAGTCTTTTGTGTTGGGCGTCGTTCGTCGGCGGTGTGGCAAACATCGCACGCACCGTCATGGTCGGCCAGCCCGCGCCCGATCGCTGGCGGCCGTTCTTCCCGCGTTTCAAGCAGATGCTCGTCGAGTTCCTGGCCCACACGCGGATGAACAAATTCCGCACCGTCGGCTGGGCGCACTGGCTGGTGATGATCGGCTTCCTCGGCGGTTTCATCCTCTTCTTCGAGGCGTACGGACAAACGTTCAACCCCGAATTCCACTGGCCGATCTTCGGCGACTGGGCGGTCTACCACCTGTGGGACGAGATCCTCGGCATCGGCACCGTCGTCGGCATCGTCACGCTGATCGTCATTCGCCAGCTGAACCACCCGCGCATGCCGGAGCGGCTGTCGCGGTTCAGCGGTTCGAAGTTCGGTCCGGCGTACACCATCGAGGCCATCGTCCTGGTCGAGGGCCTGGGCATGATCCTGGTGAAGGCGGGCAAGATCGCGACCTACGGGCACGCGAACCCGGCCACCGACTTCTTCACCATGCGAGTCGCCGAACTGCTCCCCGCGAGCGGGGTCATGATCTCCATCTTCGCGTTCGTGAAGCTGATGTCCGGCAGCCTCTTCCTGCTGCTGGTCGGCCGCAACCTGACGTGGGGTGTGGCGTGGCACCGGTTCGCCGCGTTCCCGAACATCTACTTCAAGCGTGAGGACGACGGCGACGTCGCCCTCGGCGCGGCCAAGCCCATGATGTCCGGCGGCAAGGCCATCGATATGGAGACCGCCGACCCCGACAACGACACCTTCGGCGTCGGCAAGTTCGAGGACTTCTCTTGGAAGGACATCCTCGACGTCACCACCTGCACCGAATGCGGTCGCTGCCAGTCACAGTGCCCGGCCTGGAACACCGGCAAGCCGCTCTCGCCCAAGCTGCTGATCATGTCGCTGCGCGACCACGGCTACGCCAAGGCTCCGTACCTGCTCGCGGGTGGCCGCAAGGATATGGGCGGCGACGAGATCGGCCTGGTCGACGGCGAGGGCAAGCCCGACGAGGCCAAGCTCGCCAAGATCTCCGAGGCCGCGCGCGCCGAGGCCGACCGTCCGCTGGTCGGCGGCGAGGACGTGCACGGCATCATCGACCCCGAGGTGCTGTGGTCGTGCACGACCTGTGGTGCGTGCGTGGAGCAGTGCCCGGTCGATATCGAGCATGTCGACCACATCATCGATATGCGGCGCTACCAGGTGTTGATCGAATCGGAGTTCCCCTCCGAGCTCGCGGGTCTGTTCAAGAACCTGGAGAACAAGGGCAATCCGTGGGGCCAGAACGCCAAGGACCGGCTCAACTGGATCAACGAGATGGACTTCGACATCCCGGTCTTCGGGCAGGACGCCGAGTCCTTCGACGGCTACGAGTACCTGTTCTGGGTCGGCTGCGCGGGCGCCTATGAGGACCGCGCCAAGAAGACCACCAAGGCCGTCGCCGAGCTGCTGGCCACGGCGGGCGTGAAGTTCATGGTGCTGGGCCAGGAGGAGACCTGCACCGGTGACTCGGCGCGCCGCGCGGGCAACGAGTTCCTGTTCCAGCAGCTGGCGATGCAGAACATCGAACTGCTGAACTCGGTGTTCGAGGGTGTCGAGCAGGCCAAGAAGAAGATCGTCGTCACCTGTGCGCACTGCTTCAACGCACTCAACAACGAGTACCCGCAGGTGGGTGGCACCTACGAGGTGGTGCATCACACGCAGTTGCTGAACCGGTTGGTGCGGGGCAAGCAGCTGATCCCGGTGTCGCCGGTGGCGCAGAACGTGACCTATCACGATCCGTGTTATCTGGGGCGGCACAACAAGATCTACAACGCGCCGCGGGAGTTGATGGAGGCGTCGGGGTCGTCGTTGGTGGAGATGCCGCGTCACGGCGAGCGGTCGATGTGCTGTGGTGCCGGTGGTGCGCGGATGTGGATGGAGGAGCAGCTCGGCAAGCGGATCAATATCGATCGCGTGGACGAGGCCCTGGACACGCTGAAGGGCGGCAATGAGCCGTCGATGATCGCGACCGGCTGCCCGTTCTGTCGGGTGATGCTCACCGATGGCGTGACCGCGCGCAAGGACGGTGGCGAGGTCGGTCAGGGTGTCGAGGTGGTGGATGTGGCGCAGTTGATGCTGCAGGCCATCGACCGGGTCGAGCCCGCGACGTTGTCGGAGAATCTGAAGGTGGTGCAGGAGCCCAAGCGGGAGCCGGTCCCCGAGCCGGTCGCCGAGCCCGAACCCGAGCCGGTCACGGCCGAGGCCGCGACGGCTCCTGCCGCGGCCAAGCCCGCCGGTGGTGGGTTGGGCATGAAGGGTGGTGCGAAGGCTCCCGGTGGTAAGGGCCTGGCCATGAAGGGCGGCCTGAAGGCCCCGGGCGCGAAGGCCGCCCCGGCCGAGAGCGCCGCTCCCGCCGAGGCTTCCGAAGCGCCTGCGGCTCCGGCCAAGGGTCTGGCCATGAAGGGTCCGGCCAAGGCACCGGGCAAGGGACTCCAGATGAAGGGCGGACTGAAGGCTCCCGGCGCGAAGGCCGCCCCGGCCGAATCCGCCGAGACCGAATCCGCTCCCGCCACGGAAGCTTCCACCCCGGCCGCCAAGCCGGGCGGGCTCGCCATGAAGGGCGGCCTCAAGGCTCCGGGCGGCAAGGGTCTGGCCATGAAGGGCGCCGCCAAGGCCCCGGGCGCCAAGCCCGCCGCCGAATCCGCCGCGCCCGAACCGGCCGCGGATGCCGAGCCGGTCGCGCCCGCGGGTGGAGAGGTCAAGCCGACCGTCGCCGCCAAGGGCCTGGCCATGAAGTCCGGCCTGAAGCGACCCGGCCCCAAGGCCCCCGGCAAGGCAGCTCCCGCCGCACCGGCTGATTCCGCTTCGGCGGAGCCCGCTCCGGCGGAGTCGGCGGGCGAAGCCGCTGCCGCACCGGCCGAGGCGAAGCCCTCCATCGCGCCCAAGGGTCTGGCCATGAAGTCCGGGCT
>NZ_JASCXP010000196.1:0-13093 GCF_030010695.1 Nocardia sp. CC201C | reverse complement strand
ATCTCACCCCGATCAAATGGGGTTTTCCGATCATTGTCGTCACGCTGCTGGCCTCGTTGCTGGGCGTGATGTACCTCGACTATGTCGTGGATCCGGAAGAGAATCTGCACGACTTCCCGATAGCACTCGTGAATCAGGATGTCGGCGACACCATCGGCGCGCCCGGCCAGGAAAAGCAGGTGAACTTCGGCGATCAGGTCGCCGCCGGACTGCGCGAGGCGGTGCCCGCGGACAAGATCGATCTGCGCGAGCTCGGCATCGGCGAGGCGCAGCTGCAGATGCAGCAGGCGCAGGTCTACGGCACCATCATCATTCCCAGCGACTTCTCCAAACGGCTCGGCATTCTGGGCGTGGGAAGTGTGGTGCCGGGCGATATCTCGAAGCCGGTCATCACCTTGCAGACCAATCCGCGCACCGGCGCGTTCGCGACCGCCATCACCCAGAAATTCGGTGAGGAAGCTCTCAGTCAGGTGCAGATCCAGGTCGGCAAGCAGCTGACCGAACAGGTCAACGCCCAGCTGGCGCCGCCGCCGGACGGGCCACCCGCGCCGGAGCTCACCGCGGCCACCCGGGTGGCGCTGGCGGAGCCGCTGAATATCGTGGTCGAACAGTTCCGGCCGCTACCGAACGGTTCCGGTGAGGGTCTTACGGCGTTCTTCTACAGCCTGCTGCTGCTGTTGGTCGGCATGGTGGGCGCGATGATCATCCATCAGTTGATCGATTCGGCGCTGGGCTTCCTGCCGACCGAATGGGGGCCCTGGTACGTGCATTTCCCGCGCGCCCCGATCTCGCGGACGCGCACGCTGCTACTCAAATGGGCGGCAGTGTCGGTGATGGCGGTGGCGGTATCGGCCGCGCTGCTCGGCATCGGCGCGGCGCTGGGCATGCCCATCGACAAACCGCTGCTGCTGTTCATCTACGGGGCGTTCGTGATCATCGCGGTCGGATTCACCTGCACCTCGGTGCTGGCGGCGGTGGGCACGGCCGGTCTGATCGTCAACCTGATCATCTTCATCATTCTCGGCCTGCCGTCCTCCGGCGGCACCGTGCCGATCGAGGCGACGCCGAAGTACTTCGGCTGGCTGGCCAATTTCGAACCCATGCACCAGGTGTTCCTGGGTACCCGCGCGATCCTCTACTTCAACGGCAGCGGAGTGGCGGGATTGACGCGCGGGGTGTGGATGGCGGCCCTGGGCTTGGCGATCGGCGTGGTGTTCGGCCTGCTGATCACGCGGTTCTACGACCACAAGGGGTTGGAGCGCAAGCCGGTGGAGAAAGACGCGCGGGCGGCGGCGCGCACATAGCCGCTACCCGCGACGACAGCGGCGGCGCACGTAGCGGCTTCGCGCGAGGTCAGCGGCGGCGGGCGAGGATCGCGAGCGGGGCTGGAGGGCGGAGCGCACTCTCAGGAGGTGCGCTTGCCCCCTGCACCCGGTGCGGACTGCCAAGGCGCTCGGACTGCCCCGAGCGCGGAGAACAACCGTGGGCGGGAGCAGCACAGTCGAATCCGAGCGCGGTCGATGCGGTCGGATGACCGTGGGTCCAGCGGGCTATCGCGGGCGGATGACGGGGAGCCAGCGGGCTATTTCGGGGGCCCGGGTGCCCGAGGCGGTCAGTGCGCCGGAGGTCAGGGCTTCCTCGAAGTCCAGCAGCCCGGTGGCGAGGAGCAGCCAGGTGCGGGGGTCGGTTTCGACCACGTTCGGCGGGGTGCCGCGAGTGTGGCGCGGGCCCTCGATGCACTGCACGGCCACGAAGGGCGGGACGCGGACCTCCACCGAGGCTCCGGGGGCATCGGCCGCCAGGGTGCGGGCGGTGCCCTTGACCGCCGCGCCGAGTTCGGCGCGGGTGGGTGCGGGTACGGTCTCGTCGCGCAGCCAGGGCTCCAGTGCCGCCAGGGCCGCTCGCAGTTCCTCCGGGTTCACCGCCGCTCGTCGTGCCACCCGACGAGGCTAGCTCGTCCGGCACACACACGATCGAGCACGCGGGCCGCGAACCATGAGCCGCGAGCCGCGAGCCACGAACCGCCAACCACGAACCGCCAACCACGAACCACGAACCGCGAGCCGCGAGCCGCGAGCCGCGAGCCGCGAGCCGCGAGCCATCGATACGCGCCACGGTGGAGCGACGAGAAATGGGGCGGTGAGACGACGCCGGTACACGCACGCGGCGCAGGCTCTGGACGGCGGTCAGGCGCTCGACACCGCGTCACACCGGTCGAACGGCTGGTCGTGCCGGAATGCCACTGCGCTCGCGGCACGGCCTGTCGGACCGTGGATGGCGTCGGGATGTCACTCGCCGACCAGGATCTCCGGGGGCTCCGAAATGCGCCGGGCCAGCAGCGGGGCGAGTGCGCCGCCCGCATTGAGGGCGAGGTGGAGCAGGGCGGGGGCGGTGGCGCTGCCGGTGCGGTGCCGGAGGTGATCGAACAGCAGTCCCGCGGCGGCGGTGATGGCGACCGCGGCCGGGATCGGGTCGCCCGCCGCACGCGCCGGGTAGATGTGCCAGAGCCCGAAAACCGTTGCGCCGAGCCAGGTGCCGCCGGGGCCGAAGGTGTCGTCCAAGAGCGGTGTCAGAGTGCCCCGGAAGACGAGCTCCTCACTGACGACGGTACCCACCGGGATGTGCAGTCCCACCCACTCGGCATGCGATGTCTCCGGCACCCGCTCGGCGATCTCCCCCACCCGCTCGCGCAATCCCGGAACGGCGAGTGCCACACCGTATCCCGCCAGGGCGAGCCCGGCGACGGCCAGTCCGACCCGCCAGCCCCGCGCCGAAAACCACTCCGGCCGCCCCCGGAACGCCATGGCGTAGCCACCGGCGAAGGCGAGGTTCGCGGCGGTGCGCCCGCGCATCCCGAGCCGTAGCGCGGGCAGCACCCGATTGCTCCACACCAGCGGCATCCCCACGGCCACAGCCGTTCTCGGCAGCGCCCGCAGCCGCTCCCACCGCATCGGCGACTCCACACGCGCCCACCCGCTGCCACGCGGCACAGCCGACAAGTGCGCAACCCCGCGCGAACCGGCCCGCCGCGACGCACGTTCCACCTCACGTTCGGTGGTACGGCCCGGATATCCGGACCGTGGCACCGCTCTCGCCCGGTTCGACACCCCTACTTGACCGCTCGCTCGTAGTCCTCGGCCAATTCGATCTGGGTGCGGATCTTCTCGCGCAGTTCCGGGTTCCAATCCGGCGGTGCGGCAATGGCTTCCCAGCCGTCGAGGACCAGGGATCCGTAGCGGTGGCCGTGGCCGTCGCTGACGCCCTGGGCGTTGGTGAGGTCGGCCGCTACCTGCCAGAAGGTGACGAAGGGCCACCACCGCATCTGCGAGGACACGTCGGAGCCGCGCGGCTCGGACAGCCAGTCCGGTTGGGAGAGGATGAGATCGGTCGACCACCAGACGATCGGGTCGGAGGCGTGCATGAGGTAGGCGATGCGGGGTTGCCGCCATTCCGTCGACGGCCGGGCGAGGTCGGCGGCGTCGGCGGCGAAGCGCACCACCAGCCCGTCGGCGTAGATCGGCGCGACCTCCCGCGTCCCCGGGTCCCGGCGCGAAACGAACTGCTCCCACAGCCGATTCGAGTTGGGCGGCCCCACCCACAGCGCACCGTCGACCTTGGAGCGCAGGTCGGCCAGCCCGTCGAACGCGGCCTCGGACCCCTGCGAACCCAGACTCTCCCCGTACACCAGCAGTTTCGGCCGCTCCTCCACCGGCCGCCGCGACCAGGCGGCGTAGACGGCGTCGAACATCTTCTTCCCCGCGGCCGCCACCTTCTGCCGGTCGGCGAGGAACGACAGCACACTGGGCAGGTACGAATACTGCGACGCCACGATCGCGGTGTCCCCGCCGTACATGTATTCGATGGCGGCGGCGGCCATGCTGTTCACCCAGCCGGTGCCGGTGGTGGTGACGATCACCAGCACCTGCCGGTCGAAGGCCCCGGTGCGTTCGAGTTCGGCGACCGCCAACTCTTCCTGGGTGATGTCCTGTCCGGCGGATTCCAGCCCCACGTACACGCGAATGGGCTCCTTGGCCGGTTTGCCGGTGAGCGAGCTGATCAGCAGCGGGTCCGGCCCGTGCGAGACGAACCAGCGGCCCTCCGAGCCGAGGGTCTCCCACTCCGACAGCGAAGCCGGGCTGCCCGAACGTTCCGGCGCGACCGGTTGGACGGCATACGGCGACATCTCGTCGTTGCGCACGCTGAACGCCGAGTTCGCGACGGCGAAGAACGCCTGGGTGGCGACGCCGTTGAACAGCGTGATGACCAGCACGACGAGCAGCAGCGTCCCGGCGGCGGGGGCGAGGTGCGGCGGCACCCGGACCCAGCGGCTGAGCTGGCGGCCGAAGAAGCGCACCACCTCGCGCAGCGTCCGATACGCCGCCACCACCAGCACGCCGACCAGCAGGCTGAGTCCGCCGGTGCGCAGGTATGCCTCGGTGGTGGTGCCGTACATGCCCATGAGCGAGAAGATCTCGCGCTGCCAGTCCGCCGACAGCACCAGCATGTAGGCGGCGACCAGCGCGCAGGTGAGCACGACGGCGGTCTTCACGGCGTCGCGCACCCACATGGGCGGGGTGCTGACATTGATCTTGGGACGCACCCACCGCCGGAACACCCACTCCAGCACACAGCCGACGCCGTAGCCGAGCGCCGCGTTCACCCCGGAGATGAGGCCCTGGAACAGCCAGTCGCGCGGCAGCAGCGAGGGAGTGACGGACCAGGCGAAGAAGACGGTGGCGACCACCAGCCCGACGTGGTTGAGGTCGATGATCTCCTCGATCTTGCGCCAGACGGGGGCGGCTCGGCGCACCCACATCGACACGGGCCGTACCGCGACGGCGCTACCGGTGCGCAGCCGCGTCAGAGCGTCGGTCGTGTCGAGCACCCGTCAAGTATGGCGGTAGGCTGTCCGAATCAGGGGATTCGGTGGCGTGACGTCGCTCAATGGTGATGCGGGTAGGGTATCTACCCTGGTGGCTCGAGTAGAACTACGCGGGTCCGCGGGCGTCGTGGCCGACAGACTTCTCCGGTATGAGCAACACTCCCAACGCACAGAGCAAGAGCACCACGGCATTTCTCGCCCAGGCCGCTATCGCGTTCGGAATCTCCTTCTCCGCCAGCCTTATCGGCATCCTCTATCTGCCGCTGGACATCTGGCAGCGCGGGTTCCTGGTGATGTCGCTGTTGTTTCTGGTCAGCAGCTCCTTCACTCTCGCGAAGGTGGTTCGAGATCAGCACGAGGCGTCGCGGGTGCACAGCCGCATCGACGAGGCCCGGCTGGAAAAGCTGATGGCCGAACACGATCCGTTCAAGGTGGCATGACAGCGCCCCGCCCGGAACGAGGGGTCCGGGCGGGGCGTCTCGATGTCAGTGTTCGACGGCTCCGCCGAAGAGTGCGGGCAGGGTGCCCTCGAAGGTGGTGCGCAGTTCGTCCAGCGTGACGGTGAACTGTCCCTGCACCTCGACCGAGTCGGAGCCCTGATCGACCACGCCGATGCGCGTCCACGGCAGCCCGCGGGCGTCGCACATCTTGGTGAAGCGGGTCTCCTCGGTGCGCGGCACGGCGACGAGGACGCGTCCGGCCGACTCGGAGAAGAGGGTGACGAACGGGTCGGCGTCCTCGGGCAGCAGGATGCGGCAGCCGGTTTCGCCCGCCAGCGCGGCTTCGATCACGGTCTGGGCGAGACCGCCCTCGGACAGGTCGTGCGCGGCGCTGATCATGCCGTCGCGGGATCCGGCGGTGAGGATTTCGGCGAGCAGCTGCTCGCGGGCGAAGTCGACCTTCGGGGGTTCGCCGCCGAGGTGGTCGTGTTCGACCTGCGCCCAGATGGAGCCGCCGAATTCGTCGCGGGTCTCGCCCAGCAGGATGAGGGTCTCGCCGGGTTCCAGGCCCAGGCCGGTGGGGATGCGGCGGTGCACGTCGTCGATGACGCCGAGCACGCCGACCACCGGCGTCGGCAGGATGGCGGTCTGCCCGGTCTGGTTGTAGAAGGACACATTGCCGCCGGTGACCGGAATGCCCAGGGCCACACAGCCGTCCGCGAGACCGCGCACGGCCTGCTGGAACTGCCACATGACGCCCGGATCCTCCGGGGAGCCGAAGTTGAGGCAGTTGGTGACGGCCTTCGGGGTGGCGCCGGTGGTGGCGACATTGCGGAAGGCTTCGGCCAGCGCCAGCTGCGCGCCGGTGTACGGGTCGAGCTTGGTGTAGCGGCCCGAGGCGTCGGTGGCCAGGGCGATACCGCGGCCGGTTTCCTCGTCGATGCGGATGACACCGGCGTCGGCGTGCTCGGCGAGCACGGTGTTGCCGCGCACGTACCGGTCGTACTGCTCGGTGATCCACTTGCGGGAGCACAGCTGCGGGCTGGCCAGCAGCTTCAGCAGCGTGGCGCGCAGTTCCTCACCGGTCTTCGGCCGGTTCAGCTTGTCCGGGGTGTCGGCGATGAGCGCGTCCTGCGAGTCGGGGCGCTGCACCGGGCGCTCGTACACCGGGCCCTCGTGGGCGACGGTGCGCGGCGGCACGTCCACCACGGTCTCGCCGTCGTAGGTTATGACGAGCCGGTCGCCGTCGGTGACCTCACCGATGACGGTGGCGATGACGTCCCACTTCGCGCAGACCGCCATGAAGGCGTCCACGTTCTCGGGGGTGACGACCGCGCACATGCGCTCCTGCGATTCCGAGGACAGGATTTCGGCGGGCGTCATATTGGCGGCGCGCAGCGGCACCTTGTCGAGTTCGATGTGCATGCCGCCGTCACCGGCGGCGGCGAGTTCGGAGGTGGCGCAGGACAGTCCGGCCCCGCCGAGGTCCTGGATGCCGACGACGAGGTCGGCGGCGTACAGCTCGAGGCAGCACTCGATGAGCACCTTCTCGGTGAAGGGGTCGCCGACCTGGACGCTGGGCAGCTTCTTGCGGCCGGCTCCGGACTCGTCGCCGGAGAAGGTGTCGGAGGCGAGCACGGAGACGCCGCCGATGCCGTCGAGGCCGGTGCGCGCACCGAAGAGGATGATCTTGTTGCCCTGGCCGGAGGCGAACGCCAGATGCAGGTCCTCCACCCGCATGACGCCCGCGCACAGCGCGTTGACCAGCGGGTTGCCCTGGTAGGAGGGGTCGAAGACGGTCTCGCCGCCCACATTCGGCAGGCCGAGGGAGTTGCCGTAGCCGCCGACGCCGCGCACCACGCCGTCCACCACGCGCCGGGTGTCCGGGTGGTCGGCCGCGCCGAAGCGCAGCTGGTCCATGACGGCGATCGGGCGCGCACCCATGGCCATGATGTCGCGGACGATGCCGCCGACGCCGGTGGCCGCGCCCTGGTAGGGCTCGACATAGGACGGGTGGTTGTGCGATTCCACCTTGAAGGTGACCGCCCAGCCCTCGCCGATGTCCACCACGCCCGCGTTCTCGCCGATGCCGGCCAGCATGGCGGCGCGCATCTCGTCGGTGGTGGTCTGGCCGAAGTAGCGCAGGTGCACCTTGGAGGACTTGTAGGAGCAGTGCTCGGACCACATCACCGAGTACATGGCCAGCTCGGCATCCGTCGGGCGGCGGCCGAGGATCTCCTTGATGCGGGCGTACT
Organism: Nocardia sp. CC201C; assembly: GCF_030010695.1. Classification (NCBI taxonomy): domain Bacteria; kingdom Bacillati; phylum Actinomycetota; class Actinomycetes; order Mycobacteriales; family Nocardiaceae; genus Nocardia; species Nocardia sp. CC201C. The sequence continues at coordinate 5,516 of NZ_JASCXP010000196.1, read as the reverse complement.
CGTCGTCCTTGAGGCCGAGTTCCTTGTAGGGCTGCGGCTGTTCCGGGGTGGCCGCGGCGGCGCTGACGGTATCGACGTGGTTGGTCACGGGAATACCAGAGTCCTTTCGGCCGGAACGAGACAGCGACCGGCAAGCTGGATACGGCGGGATTCGCTTCGAAGTCTAATGCCCGGCAAACCCCACTCTCCCCCGCCTCCCCGCGACTTCGGCGCACGGCTGTGAGCCGTCGACCGTCGCATACGCGCGCCGGCGGTCGTAGAGCCGAACCAATGATGGGCGCACCCGGCGGATTACCCCGATTCTCACGAAATCAGTCGTCACGTCCGATGTCGTCGGCTCCGCGTTCGAGCACGGTGCCAGCCGCGATCGCAGTGTGAACTGTGGCGCGCGCAACAGCCTCCGCGGACCCGGAGCAGCAGCCGAGTGGGGCGTGCCAGCTAGTCTGTCCCGGTGAACGATCGATCCGGGGTCGCGGATCCGACCGAGAAGCCTGCGACGACGCATGGAGGGCCCACGGGATTGTCTCGCCGTCAGGTCCGGCTGCTGCTCATCGCGCTCGCGTTGTTCGTGGTGTCGGCGCTCATCAGTCATTTCGGGAAGATCTGGCACGGGTACATCGATCTTCAGGTGTACCGCAACGGCCCGCGGGTGTGGATGGACGGCGGGGAGCTGTACGGCCCCATGCCGGAGGTGTTCGGGATCGGCCTGCCGTTCACCTATCCCCCGCTGGCCGCGCTGTTCTTCGCGCCGCTGGCCCTCATGCCGCTGCCGGTGGCGGAGGTGCTGGTGCTGGCGACCTCGATCACCGCACTGGGCGTGACGCTGTGGATCGTGCTGGAGCGGGTGCGCCCGGCCATGGACCGCCCGGCGCGGCTGGCGCTCGTCATCGGCGCGGTGGCGATCCTGCAATGGCTGGAGCCGATCCGCCAGACCTACGGTTTCGGCCAGATCAATCTGGTGCTGATGGCCGCCATCGCCCTGGATTGTCTGGTGCGCAAGCCTTTCTGGCCGCGCGGCATGCTGATCGGCATCGCGGTGTCGGTGAAGCTCACCCCCGCCGCCTATCTGCTGTTCTTCCTGCTGTGCCTGAACTTTCCGCCGCGCGGCGGCTGGCCCGACGCCGCGGGCTGGCGGCGCTACCTGCCGCGCGGAGACTGGAAATCGCCCATCACCCTGGTGGTTTCGACCATCACCGCGGTCGGCCTGATGTTCGTCTTCTTCTGGCACGAGTCGGTGCAGTACTGGTTCCACACCCTGTCCGACACCGGCCGCATCGGCCCCCCGCACTTCGCGGGCAATCAGTCCCTGAAGGGTTTCGCCTTCCGTCTCGGCGTCTCCGATTCCACCGCCACCGCCATCTGGCTCACCCTGTCGGTGATCGCCGTAGCCCTGGCCGCCGTCTGGATGAAGCGCCTCATCGACGCGGGCCACCCGGTCACCGCGCTCATGGTGAACGCGGGCGCGGTCCTCTTGGTCTCCCCGGTCTCCTGGTCCCACCACTGGGTCTGGATCGCCCCGACCCTGGTGATCGCCGTCGACGCCATCCGCCGGGGCCGCCGCAACCGCTGGTTCATCGGCACCGTCGCCTTGGCGACGGTCCTGTTCGCCATCGGCCCCCAGTGGGTGCTGCCGCACGACAGTGACCGCGAACTCGCCTGGTCCTGGTGGGAGCAGATCATCGGCAGCAGCTACGTGCTGCTCACCTTCGCGATCTTCGTGGTCGCGGTGATCACCTACCACCCGGAGCGGATGCAGCGGCTCAACGAAGGTTCCGCAGCGCAACCAGGCTGATGCCTGCGCGCCGTTACGAGCCGTCGAGACCTCTACTCAGTTCCCGCATTTCACGACCGAGCCGGTCACGCCCGCATGTCCGACAATGAACCGCAGGCGTTCGGATCGGTTCGGCCTGTCGGCATGTCCGAGGCTGGGCCGAGCGTGCGCGGCACACGCGCGTGCTGAATACCCCTGCGCGGCGGGACGACTTCCGCGTGGGGTCCGGACCGGTGTCCGGTTGTGGATCGGCTCGTGATGCACGATTTACTCCCGAGCACGGTGGGCAAGCAACCTGGCTCGTCGGCGTTTCACGCTCTCGGCCAAAACCTGCTCGGGGTGATGGAACCGATTCACCCGCGCCCGTCGTCGCGGATCCACTGACGCGGGCGGACAGAACGCGGTGCGGCCGGCATTCGCACCACCCGGCGAGACGCGATGAGTGGCCCATCCGGTCGGATCGTCGGCGTCGGCGGCGATCTGCGCATGATGGGCATCGCACACCAATGTCAGGTTGTCGATATCGGTGGGACCGTTCGCCGCCCACGGGACGACGTGGTGCATCGCGCACATGGTCGCGGGCGCGGAACAATCGGGGTGCGTGCAGCCGCGGTCGCGGGCGATGGCGGCCAACCGCTGCCACTGCGATGCGATCCGCGCACCTTCCCCCAGATACAAGGGCTTGCCCGCGTTCTCGTCGAAGATCAGCAACAGCGGGATCGACCCTTCGGCCATCCGCCACGCCTGGCGGACCGGGATCGTCGTCCCGGTCGCCGTGCGCGCCACCCCGGCACCGCGCAGCAAATCACCGACCGACAGGGTGAGCACGATCGACACCGGCAGTCCCCGATGCGACCCCAACCGCTCAGGCCCGGACGCGTTCAGGAACGCTTTCAACGCGTCGTGACGCCGCTGTGCCGGAGTCCGCCTATCGCGCCCGACCGCCAGGGCCAGGCGGTTCGGGTCGAACCCGTCGGGCTCGTGCACACCCAGCTGGGGGCTGTCGGGGTCGTCGGGCATGCACATACCCGGACGCGCCCACTTCGCGAACACGGTGTCGAGCATCGCGCGCAATTCGGGATCGAAACAGCCTTCGAACGTGCTCATTCCATCCAGGCGCTGTTCACCGAAGGTCGCCGCCCGTAACCGAGCCCGGTCCTCGTCCGTGGTCAGCGAACCGTCCGGGTCGAGATAGCCCAGGATGCGGTCACCGACCTTGCCCACCATCTCCGGAGTCCCGGTGCGCGCGGCGGCAGCGAGGTGTTCCTCGGCGACGGCGCGGCGCTCGGTATCGACGGCATCCGGTATGCGCTCCATCACCCGCATCACGGCCCGCGCATGATCCCCCGAGATCGCACCCTCGGCGTGGGCGACAGCGGTATGCGGCAGACGTGGTTCGCATTTCTCGCCGTAGGCACTGGTCATCACCCCGAGCTGGGCGGCGGCCTTGACCCGCGCGACCGCGTCGGCCTTGGCCAGTAGCAGGGTTTCGACCAGGTACCGGTAGAGCCCGACCGATCCGGTGGTGGTCCACAGATGCCGGTCGTTGATCTCGACCACATGCCGATGCCCCACCGCCTCCAACCGGCGGCGGCACACCTCCAACCCCCGGATGCGGGCGGCGAACTCGGCGTCGCTGAATCCGGTCAGGTCCTCGGCCGCGAGGGCGTCGACCGCCGCCGCCAACGCGGCGAGCGCGGTATCGCCCTGCGGAATGTCCCCCTCCGAATCCATGCAGCTATTCTACCGCGAAACCATTTGCGGCAGAACGGCAAACACCATCTGAATCAACCATCTTCACACATTCCCACCCAGGAACAACAGGGCGCTCGATCAGACAGGATTCTCGAAAGGTTGACACTGGACCGCTGAATCATCACCGAGTCGCACGTCGATGACGTTGCTGTTGATCCAGCGTTATGCGAAGGCATCCAATCCATACCGAGTGGCAGTACAGTTGCGCGGTTCGACGAGTCGATCACGCCAGACAGGCGAATTTTTGCCCATGTTCTCCGTAGCCGACGTGAATTCTTCAGCTGGCGTGACTCCGAGAATCAGTGTCGCAGGCGAGTCGCCGTGCGCTTCTCGGACACAAGCCGCAGTGACCCGCAGCCGATCTGGAGCAAGCCCCTGTACATCGAACTCTTCGGGCATCGGCACGAGTTCGGGCCCGCGTATGGCCGTCGTTGTCTTGTTGTCGTTCAGACCGTCGCCGCCCGCCGCAAGTCCGCGACCGCATACACGGCGACCCCGAAGACCAGGGCAGCGATGACTACTCCTACGATTGCGCGGGTTCGTTGGGAGATTCTCACCGCTGCCCCTTCACGCTATCGGGTTCGACCTTCATGTAGGTCGGGGCTCTTGCACGCACCGCAAGCGTTGGCATTGGGACCCGACCCGGGCCTCGGGCAGTACCGCGGGCTGCTCGGTTCGGACCGGCTCAGTTCGCTCGGTTGCGCTGGGCCCCGGGACGATATCGCCGTCGCCATCGGGCAGTCGTCCGGGAGCATTCCTGGCCTTGAACGCCGGGCGCTTGCGTGGGCTGCAAACCAGACGCGGCCGGAGGGGTGGTCGGTGTCATGGTGGCTGGCTCTCCGGGGTCGTGGCAGACATACGGCACCGGCGGTGGAGGCGGGGGTCCCGGGTTGCCGGGATTGCCTGCCCGCCACGTCGATTCCCACGCCGCGTTGTAGGCCGCGGTCTCCCGCGCACACCGTTCGGCGGGGGTTTCACCGGTGGCGGTGGCGGGGTTGAGCGCGATCACGGTCGCCGCCACCACGATCAGGGAAGCGGTGATCGCGGCAACCGCGAGCCCTCGCCGTTGAGGTTCGAGGATGTCTGGGAGTCTCATGTCCGGTCCCGCCCGTTCAGATGGTGGTCGGGTCGGAGTAGACCGTCACCGTGGTGTCGGCGACATGGGTCGAGATCGAGAACTGGGTGAAACCGAGACAATTCGAGTAGCTAACCATTTACCGAAATAGTCAGTTCGCGTGGCAAATGTCCGTTTTGTCCACTTGAAATTCGCTGCGGCGCTACGGAATAGAAGAATTGCTCTGCGGCACGCCGCAAATCCGGTGTGTTCAATCCATTGAAAGCGCTTGCGTGGCTGTATGGTCTGTTTCGCGCTCGCAACGCTGGTAGCAGACTGCTATCGGTGAACGATGCGGCTCTACCGGAGGCGTTTCCTCTCCCAACCATTCACGCTGACCCAGTCAGCGCCCGTCGAAAGGTGTGTCTGCACGTGTGGATTCGTAAGCTCGTTGCTACGTCTTTGCTTGCTATTGCCGCCACCGGAGTGTCGGCAGCAACATCGCACGGTGAAACCGCTGTCGCCGCCCCCACATTCGGCGGCCCCACCATGACCGCGACCGACCAGGGTATGACCGTCACCGCCGGCGCTTCCGAGGACGGCACCGGCATTACCGCTCATCTGGTCGGCGGCCGGTTCGATGTGAGCCCGGACGGCAATACGATCACCATCACCAACAATGACGGCAGCGCGGTGCAGAACGTCCCCACCGTGTTCGCCAACACCGACCGCATCGTGCGTCTCAGCACCGAGGTCAGCGCCGACGGCAGCACCATCACCATGCATCCGACGTCCGAGCAGCGGGTCGTCTCGGTGACCGAGGCGCAGGAAATCGGCCTGGTCGGCAGTGTCGCGGGTATGGTCGTCGGCTTCTTCGCCGGTGCCGTCGCCGGTTGCATGATCGGCCTCGCCGGTCTGATCGTCGGCTGCGTTCCG
>NZ_JASCXP010000195.1:0-13218 GCF_030010695.1 Nocardia sp. CC201C | reverse complement strand
TGCCCCGGGCAGGGGGGGGAAACCCGGGGGGGGCCGGGGCCTCCCCCCGGACGGGTTCGATATCCCCGAAGCGGCGGAGGTTGTGATGCGACTACCGCTTCGAAGGCTGTCCCGAGATCAGTGACGCGAGGCGACAACTGATCTCGTAAGGACGGGGTAACTCACCGGGTACGCCCGAAATCGGGTCGGCACCCGACCGCCGGCACGGATTGCTCACCGCCAACGGCTCTCTGCTGCCCGCTGAAGGCGCGGAGAGGCGGACGAGCTCTCAGTGGAACTGGCCCTCTTCGGTGGAGCCCTTCAGCGCCGCGGTGGAGGTGTTGGGGTCCACGGTGGTGGCGATGGTGTCGAAGTAGCCGGCACCGACCTCACGCTGGTGCTTGATGGCGGTGAAGCCACGCTCGGCGGCGGCCTTGAACTCGCGCTCCTGCAGGTCGACGAAGGCGGTCATGCCCTCGCGGGCGTAGCCGTGGGCCAGGTCGAACATGCCGTAGTTGAGCGAGTGGAAGCCGGCCAGGGTGATGAACTGGAACTTGAAGCCCATGGCGCCCAGCTCGCGCTGGAACTTCGCGATGGTCGCGTCGTCCAGGTGCGCCTTCCAGTTGAAGGACGGCGAGCAGTTGTAGGCCAGCAGCTGGTCCGGGAACTCACTGCGGACGGCCTCGGCGAACTTGCGGGCGACCTCGAGGTCCGGCACGCCGGTCTCCATCCAGATCAGGTCCGCGTAGGGGGCGTAGGCCTTGGCACGCGCGATGCAGGGCTCGATGCCGTTCTTCACGCCGAAGAAGCCCTCGGCGGTGCGGGTGCCGTCCAGGAACTCGCGGTCGCGCTCGTCCACATCGGAGGTGATGAGGGTGGCGGCCTCGGCGTCGGTGCGGGCGATGATCACCGACGGCACGTCGGCGACGTCGGCGGCCAGACGCGCGGAGGTCAGGGTGCGGATGTGCTGCTGGGTGGGGATGAGCACCTTGCCGCCCAGGTGGCCGCACTTCTTCTCGGAGGCCAGCTGGTCCTCCCAGTGCACGCCGGCGGCGCCGGCGGCGATCATGGCCTTCTGCAGCTCGTAGGCGTTCAGCGCGCCACCGAAGCCGGCCTCGGCGTCGGCGACGATCGGGGCCAGCCAGTTGGCGACGGAGGTGTCACCCTCGACCTTGGCGATCTCGTCGGCGCGCAGCAGCGCGTTGTTGATGCGGCGAACGACGGACGGCACCGAGTTGGCCGGGTACAGCGACTGGTCCGGGTAGGTGTGGCCGGAGAGGTTCGCGTCACCGGCGACCTGCCAACCGGACAGGTAGATGGCCTTCAGGCCGGCACGGACCTGCTGCACCGCCTGGTTACCGGTGAGGGCGCCCAGGGAGTTGATGTAGTCCTCGTTGTTGACGAGATCCCAGAGGATCTCGGCGCCGCGACGGGCGAGGGTGTGCTCCTCGACAACGGTGCCCTGCAGCTTCACAACCTGCTCGGCGGTGTAGTTGCGGGTGATGCCCTTCCAGCGGGGGTTGGTGTCCCAGTCCTTCTGGATCTCTTCGGCGGTCTTCGGAGTGCCGACAGTCGACATCTGTGACTCCACTTCCTGATTCGGTCTCGGGTGCCCCCTGAAGAGTTCGAACTCTCGCGGTGTCCGAACTCTGCTGGAGCGGCAATTTGCAGGCTTGCAAGTCCTGCGGTGGTTACTTCCACACGATGGCACAGGAAAAAATCGCCGTCTACCTGTTGCTAATGCGAATCTCAGCTAGCTTCCGATCATAGTTTGCTAACTCTGCGAAATTTGCGTGCGAATTGCCGCACCCCATCCTACTTGCCGGTAGCCCTGACGTGCGGTTTTGCATAACGCCCGTACTGTTTCGGTGATTCGGGCCACCGCCACCCGACACGCCCGACCGCGGGTCCATGTGAGCACGTTCACACCGGCAACCGCGGCGAACGGGTGTGGGGGCAGCCACTTTCCCGACCCAGGACGCGGCGGCCAACGCCCGATCCCTCCTCGCGAGCGGATGCTGTTCGCGCAGGGAGATCCGCCGCGGCCCGTCTCGCCGACACGCGCCGAGCCTCAACCCGGCGGGACCGCGCCGGTCGTCGCCGGACAGAACGGATAGCAGTCGGCCGTCACCGGCGGTCTGCCCGAGGTGTCGGGGAGCGGTCCGGTACCGGCGGCACCGCAGTTGCCGACGACCACCAGCAGCACCAGGACCGCGAACGCCACCACCGCGGCGAACAATCCGGTGAACCAGGCCGCGTTGGTGCGCGGCAGCGGGAACAGGATCGGCCCGAAACCCAGCAGCATCACCGGCTGACCTCCCGGCGCGCGCCGCCGTGGCGGCAGATCCGATCGGGTGCCGTCGCGGCGCGCCCGCCGGAGCAGGCCGAACCGGGCCGCAGGGGTTTCGGTTCGCCGTCGCCGACGCGCAAGGCCAGCAGGCACATGACATCGGTGACGGTGAGGCCCAGCATTCCGGCGTGCAGCGCCGCTATCTCGCCGTCGAATTCGCCGCCGGGGCGCAGCAGTCCCATGAGGATCATCTCGGCCAGCACCACACCGGCGATGGCCTGTTCCCGGGTCAGCCGCCGCGAGGTCGGCAGATACGACAGCACCCACCGGCCGCGCTGCGGTTCCGGCACGTCGACCCGGAAGGCGACCTCGTGTGCCACATCGCTGGTGATCAGCCAATCCGAAGCGGTAATCGCCATCGACCCATCCCTTCTCGCTCGACCCGTCCCGCTCGGGGTCCGGATCCGGTGATGGCTCAATGGTCGCGAGCTGGAACCGCACAGTGAATCTCAGTGATCGGCCGGAATTCTTGGCGGTGGACAGGCCCTTGACCAGGTGAAATTTCAGCGGTACCAAGGAAATATTCACAATGGTCGACCGCACTTCTCGTGCGGCGGCCGCTCGGGGAGGCACACCGTGTCACGAAACGGTGATTCCGACGACTACGGGGCGGAAACACGAAAGCGCCTGCGCGGCATTCTACTCGGTACCGGCCTGGCCGAACACCAGGTGGTGGAACCGCTCGCGGCGGAATTGCAGCGCAACGGCTGCCGCCCGCGCAAGGCGTGGCGGCTGGCCAACGGGTACACCCTGGAAACCGCCGCACGCGAGTACAACCGGAGCACCGGGGACGACCGGGCGGCGATGACCGCCGCCCGCATCTCGGAATTCGAGTCCTGGCCCAGGAGCCGCGGGAACGGGCGCGAACGGCCACGGCCCACGGTGGCCACCCTGAAGGTGCTGGCCACCGTCTACCGGACCAGCTGGGAGCAGCTGGTGGATGTGGCGGATCTGGCGAAGATGCCGGGGCGTGACATCACCGTCTACCGGGATGCGGTGGCCCGGCGCTGCACCGCGCCGCCGGTCCTGGACGACCACGGATTACCAACGGACATAGTGCCTTTCATCGGCCGCCACGATCAGCGCGCGGAACTGCACCGACGGGTGCGCGAGCATGCGGGCGGGCGCGGACCGGGGGTGCACGTGGTGAGCGGCCTGGCGGGAGTGGGCAAGACGGCCCTGGCCCGCTACCTGATCGAGGAGTATCGGGATCGCTACCCGGACGGCTGGATCTGGGAGGATCTGCGCGGACACTCCGACGGCCGCACCCCGCGCACACCGGCGGGCGTACTCGAACAGCTGCTGCTGCGACTCGGGGTCCCGCCCGAAACCATCGAGAACGACGCGGCCCGCCGCGCCGAACGCTGGCGGGCCGAGATGCGCGGCCGCCGCATGCTCATCGTCTTCGACAATGCGTTGGACAGCAAGCAGGTTCGCGATCTGCTGCCGCACGCCCCCGGCAGCTTCGTACTGATCACCAGCCGCCACAAGCTGACCGGGCTGTCAGGTGCGGCCCCGCTGCAACTGGATGCCATGGGCACCGCCGAGGCCGAGGAACTGCTGGTGCGGCTCAGCCATCTGCCGCCCGGCTACGACGTGGGGGCGGTGCGCCGCATTCTGGAGACGGCCGGGCGGCTGCCCCTGGCGATCCGCCTGGTCGCCGGGCAGATCGCCCACCACGGACCGGAGATGCTCGCCGCCGCCGACCGGGACTTCCAGCAGTTGACCGACCGGGTGCAGCACGCGCCGATCGGGACGCCGTCGGAGGAATCACCGGCCGCGCCCATCCTGGACTTCTTCGCCGCCGAGGGCGAATCCCTCGCCGCCGCATTCGAATTGTCCTACCAGCGACTGTGGGATCCGGAACTGCGCCGCGCGGTCCGGCTGCTCGGGCTGTTCCCCGGTTCGGAGATCACCGCGGAGACACTGGCGCCCATGGCGGATGTGCCGCCGCTGGCCGCGAACGCGTTGATACGCCGCATCTTCGAGGTCGGGCTGTTGGATCCGGCCGTGAACGGCCCCTCCGGGCAGCGGTACCGGATCCACGATGTGACCCGGCTGTTCGCGCGCAAGCAGGCCGATCAGGAGGATCTGCCGAGTGAGCGCGCCGCCGCCATCGGGCGACTGGTGCGGTACTGCCTGACCATTGCCCGGCGGGTGGGCGCGCCCCGCCCCTTCGACTTGGCGGGCAGTTTCCCGAATGTGCCGGGCCCCGGCCCCTCCAATGCGGTCGACCGGGCCCGGGAGTGGCTGACCGCGGAGAAGGAGGTGCTGCTCGGCTGCATCCGGGTGGCCGGTCCGACGGCGGAGGCCGGGGAGCTGGCCCGCCTGCTGGCCTCGCATCTGTCCGGGCTGGGGCACTGGTCGGACGCGCGCTGGCTGTTCGTGCGGGCGCTGGACGTGGCTCGGGGCGACGGGGACGCCACGGCGGAATGCGATGTGCTCTACGGGCTGGGCACGGTGCACCGGCTGGCCTGTGACTACGAGACGGCCTCCAAGTGTTTCCAGGAGGCGCACGCCATCGCCGCCCGCATCGACGACCCGCTGCGGATGGCATCGGGGCTGTGGGGCTATGCCGAGGTCACCAGGCATATCGGGGATTACGACCGGGCGCGGCACGCCTACGCGGACGCGCTCGGCATCGCGCGGCAGTTGCAGAACCTCGAATTCGAGGGCGATTCGCTGCGTGGGCTCGGGCATATCGAACGCATGGGCGGCGATCCGGCGGCGGCGCGGCACTACTACGAGGCGGCCCTGGAGATCGCCGCGCAGATCGACGACGACTACAGCCGGGGCTGGACACTGTGGGGACTGGGCAATGTGATTCGCATGGCGGGCGATTTCACCACCGCCCGTGCGCATTTCGAGCAGTCGCACGAGATCGGCGGCGAGCTGGACGATGCCCTGCTGGTGGCGGACGCCCTGCGCGGGCTGGGGCATACCGAGCGCGATCTCGGGGATCTCGATGCGGCACAGGGCTTCTACTCGGATTCCCTGGATGTGGCGCGGCGCAGCGGCGATCCGCACGGCGAGGCCGACGCCTGGCGGGCCCTGGGCGGGATCGCGGCCGGGTCCGGTCGGCGGCATCGTCCCCGCGCCTGCGAATTCCTGCGCAGGTCCCTGGCGCTGTACGAGAGCATGGGGGTGAAGGCGCTGGCCGAGCAGGTGCGGGCGGATATGCGCCGACTCGACTGCGACAGCCACGCCTAGCCGCGTCGCCGATGCGCCACCGAGCGGTCGCCGCCCGCCGCCTCAGCTGCCCCGGTAGGTCGAATAGGCGAAGGGCGAGAGCAGGATCGGCACGTGGTAGTGGCGTTCCTCGGCAATGGTGAAGGTGATGGTCACCTCCGGGTAGAAGCTGTCCACCGCCTGGGCGGCGAAGTATTCGCCGGTCTCGAACCGCAGCCGGTAGGTGCCCGTGCCGAGCGTGCCGCCGAGTCCTTTGATCCGGCCGTCGGCGTCGGTGGTGTCGGCGGCCGATGCGGCTCCGACGGCGTCGAACAGGGTCACCCGCACCCCGGCGGCGGGGCGGCCGCGCACCGCGTCCAGGACATGGGTGCTCAGCGTCGCCGCCGCGGCGTGCTGCCGGCCGGTGTCCATCAGGTGGCGCAGGCGGAGGCGATTGATCTCGGCGAGTTGTTCGCGCACGATGCGGCGTTCGGTCGGCGGGTCGTTGGCCAGGCGCTCGGTGAGGATGTTCAGCAGTTCCGCGGGGGTGCGGCCGCTGGCGCGCACCAGGTAGACGTGCCCGAACCTGTCCTCGTAGGCGCGGTTGCCCGCGACGATGGCGGCGCGGACGCGGTCGTCGGCCCCGGCCATGCCCGCCTGTTCGCGGGCCGAGGCGGCGTTGTCGGGGCGGTCACCGATGCGGGGGTGTCCGGCGACGGCCCGGTCGATCTCGTCCTCCGGCAGTTCCGCCAGCGCGGCGTCGGCGGCGCGCAGCAGCTCGTCGAGGGTGGCGAACGGCCTGCGCTCCGCCACCCGCGCGGCCCATCGGGGCGACGCGCACACCGTCAGCAACAGTTCCGTGGCCGCTGTCTCGTCGAGTGCGGCGAATTCCTCGAGGCCGATCGCGTTCTCCGTCATCGCCCTCCAGCATCGGCCACGCGCCGCCCGGTCGCCAGTCGGGCGGCGGCCGCGCCCGTCGCGCGTTACGGTCGGCGGCATGAATCGCGGACGGTGCGACGGCATCCTGCTGGCAGCCGGTGCCGGTACCCGCTACGGCATGCCGAAAGTGCTGGCCGAGGACGGTGCGTGGCTGCGCGGCGCGGTCCATGCCCTGCACGCGGGCGGCTGCGAGCGGGTGTACGTGGTCCTCGGCGCGACCGGACCGCCGCACCGCCGACCCGCGGATCCCGACGCCATCTCCCTCAAACGGCGATGGCAGGTATCGCAAACCCACGGCATCCTCATCCCGCCCGCCGCCCGACCGGTATGGGCAGCCGATTGGGAAACGGGCATCAGCGCTTCGCTGCGCGCGGGCCTGGCCGCGGTCGCGGGGCACCCGGCCATCGCGTGCGCACAGGCCGGAGCCCGGCGCGAGGACCGGGCGATCACGCAAGCGGATGCCGGAAACACATCCGGCCCACCGGATATAGCGCGGGCGCGCGCCGAGACCACGCACGAGTCGGACAGCGCGACCGCGTCCTCCCGCCCCGAGGCGGCAGACTCCCGGCCGCCCGTGACGGGGATGAGCCGGACGGCCGATGCCGAGGGTACGGCGAGCGCAGCAGGCGCGACAGGCGCAGCAGATGCGGCATACTCCCGGCCGCCCGTCACAGGCGGGAGCCGAGCGGCCGACGCCGAGGATGCGGCGGATACAGCGGGCGCGACGCGCTCTGCGGAAACGGCAGGCGCATCAGGCGCGGCGGGCGCATCAGGGGCGACAGGCGCGGCGGCCGCATGTGGCGACCTGCCCGAGTTCGTGGCGATCATGCCGGTGGATACGCCGGATGTCGGGCCGGAGGTGGTGGCTCGGGTGATCGCCGCCGCGCGGGGGGCCGGGAGCGGGTTGGCGCGGGCGGTGTTCGACGGGCGGCCGGGCCATCCGGTGGTGATCGGTCGGGGTCATTGGGCGGGCGTGACTGTGGCGGTGACCGGAAAATCGGGCGCGGCCTCTTATTTACGCGAACGAGCCGATATGGTGTGCGTCACGTGTGGCGATGTGGCGACGGGGTGGGACCACGACTATCCCCGGCACGCACACACACCGAGTGGGAGCTGATGATGCGGGATATCGTCGAGGATCTGTTGCGCGTGTGGCACAGCGGCCGCACCGCCGGGTTGGCCACCCTGGTGCGTGCGGTGGGGTCGACGCCGCTGCCGGTCGGTTCGGCCATGATGGTCGACGCGGAGGGCCGGGCGTTCGGATCGGTGTCGGCGGGCTGCGCCGAGGCCGAGGTGTACCAGGCCGCCGTGGAGGCGGCGCAGACCGGACGCCGGGCCATGCACCGTTTCGGCCCCGCCACCGGCATGGACTGCGGCGGCACCCTGGATGTTTTCGCGGAGCCGTTCTCGCGCAACCACTTTCCCGAGTTTCCGACGGTGGCCGCCGATATCGCGGCACAGCGCCAGGTCACCGTGTTCACGGTGGTGTGGCATTCGGACCCGGATGTGATCGGCCAGCATCTGGTGACCGACCGCAAGCACGGCACCGAACTGGTCTCCCTGCCCGACTCCGATGTGTTCGTCTCCTCCTTCACCCGGCCGCCGCGCCTGATCCTGGTGGGGGCCAACGCTTTCGCCGCCGCCCTGGCGACGCAGGCGCGCCTCGTGGGCTACCGTGTGACGCTCTGCGACGCGCGCCCCACCTTCGCCAGCCCCGAGGCGTACCCGCAGTGCGAGGTGGTGGTCGACTGGCCGCACCGCTATCTCAACGCCCAATCCGCGGCGGGCGAGATCGACGGCAGCACAGCGATAGTCGTGCTCTCCCACGATGCCAAGTTCGAGATCCCGCTGCTCACCGTGGCACTGCGACTACCCGCACTCGGCTACCTGGCCGCCGTGGGTTCCCGCCAGGTCCACGCGCGCCGCCTGGAGGCGCTCCAGGCCGGCGGCTTCGATGCCGCCACACTGGCCCGCCTGCACGCTCCCGCGGGCCTGGACCTGGGCGGCCGCACCGCACCCGAAGCCGCCCTCGCCATCACCGCCGAACTCCTCGCCGCGCGCAACGGAACCTCCGCCGCTCCCCTGTCCGTCCGCACCGGCCCCATCCATTCCGCCACCGCCGCCGAGGCACGCGGACCCGAAAGCCATTCCCTCACTTGAGGTCCGGCTGCTCCGCATATATCTCCGCCAGCACCGACATATCGAACAGGCGATCCGCCTCGATATCGATCCCGGATTTGCCCAGCGCGGCGATATTCCGCTCGATCAGGTCGTCGGTCATGGTGAACAGCCCGTTGGCCGCGGTGTCGGCGGATACCACCAGGTCGTTCTGGGCGATGGCCTCCTCGGTCTGCTCCGCCAGGTCGAGTTGCAGGTCCTTGCCGTAGACCTCGACGGCGAGCCGGGCTCCTTCCGCCGGGTCGGCGACGGCATCACGCCAACCCTTGATCTCGGCGGCGAGGAACGCCTTCAGCTTCTCGCGCTCGTTGTCGATGGTTTCCTGAGTCACGGTGAGGGTTTCGGCGACCAGCGGCAATCCGAAGTCGGCGAACAGGAAGTTGGTGTTGGCGAAACCCTTGGCCGCCAGAATGATCGGCTCATTGGTCACATAGCTGACCCAGCCGTCCACCTCGCCGTTGGCCAGCGGCGTCGGATCGAACTGCGCGGGCACGATGGTCACGTCGTCGGGACGCATCCCGTTGGCCGTCAGCAGTGCGGCGAAGATGAGCTGGTTGGTGTCCTGCACGCCGATCCGTCGGCCCTTCATGTCCTGCGGTGATGCGATGGGGTTGCCCGCCGCGCTCACGATGCAGAACGGGTTCTTCTGATACGTCGCGCCGACGATCTTGGCGGGTAGACCCTCCAGCACGGCGGGCGCGGTGGTCTGCGGCGCGGACATGCCGAGCCAGATCTTGCCGGTGCCCAATCCCGCCTCCACGGAGGTGCTGGCCGCGCCACCCGCCACCAGATTCACCGAGCCGAATCCCGCCTCCTGGAAATATCCTTTCGAATCGGCGAAGTATTCACCGGCGAATTCGATGTTCTTGATCCAGGACAGCTGAATGGCGACGGTGCCGTACTTCGATCCGTCGGGTGTGGTCCCGTTGGCGGGTCCGGCGGCGTCGTCACCGCAGGCGGCGAGCAGCCCCGCGCCGCCCAGCGCGGCACCGGTGAGGGCGCTGTACCGCAGGAACGAGCGGCGATTCAGCATGGGCAGTGCGGTGGCCGGAACCGGCCGGGTCACGCGAGTCATACGCGAAATGTAGGGCCCTTCGATTTCCGATTTTTTGCTGTCGCGGCACGGAATGTATGCGCCGCGTTAACTCGTGTATCGATCGCGTCCGGTGTCCGGAGCGAAGCGGGCCAGCACGAGATTCTCCAGCACGCCGACCACCGCGTAGACGAAGACGGATACCAGCGTCACCACCACGATGGAGGCCCACAGCCGGTTGTACTGGAAGGTGGGTATGGCGCGAATCAGGCTGGCGCCCAGCCCGGTCCCGCTCCCCAGCCATTCGCCGAGCAGCGCACCGATGAGCGCACCCGGCACCGCCACCCGGGCCGCCGCGAAGACCGAGGGCAGCGCCGCCGGTATCGCCACCGTGCGCAGGGTCGTCCAGCGGGAACCGCCGTACGCCTCGACCAGCTCCATCGCCTGGCGCGGCGCGGAACGCAGCCCGGTCATCATCATGACCAGCGCCGGGAAGAAGACGACGATGGCGGCCAGAACGGTCACCCCCAGCAGTCCGCGCCCGAAGACCAGCACGATGATCGGTGTGAGAGCCACCAGCGGGACCGACCGCAGCAGCATGGCCACCGGCAGGAACGCCTGCGCCGCCGCGGGCACGGTGACGAACAGCGCCGCCACCATCAGTGCCGAGCCGAGCCCGGCGAGGAACCCGATTCCGGCGTCCCGCAGCGTGATACGCAGATCGGCGAGAATGGCGTCGCGGGCGCTCGGTGCGGTCGGCCCGCTCACCAGATAGGTCCACACCTCGGTCGGCGACTTGCCCACCAGCCCGACCTGCGGGAACAGTGCCAGGAAGGCGTACCACAGCGCTATCAGCAGGACCAGCGAGACCACCAGGGGCGCAAGAAATCCCACCACCTGCCGCAGGGTGGCGCGGGTGCGGGGCGCGTCCGCGCGCACGGTGCTCATCGCGCCTCCGCCCGTGTCCACGGCACGGCGAAGCGTGCGACCAGCGCCACCACCGCGTATCCCACGCCCGCCAGCGCGGCGGCGGCGATGGCCATGCCCCAGGTGCGCGGCACGTTGTAGGCGTTCTGCGCGGCGGTCAGCGCGACGCCGATGCCGCTGTCCACCCCGCCCAGGTACTCCCCGATGATGGCCCCCAGCACGGCCGACGGCGCGGCGATCCGCAAGGCCGCGAAGGTGTTCGGCAGGGCGGCGACCAGACGCACCCGGCGCAGCTGCTGCCAGCGGCCACCGCCGTAGGCGCGCACCAGGTCCAGGCTGGCGCCGTCGGCGGAGCGCAGCCCGGCGACGGTGCCGACCATGGTGGTGAAGAAGCAGTACATGGCGGCCAGGAAGACGGTCGGGGTGCGCCCGCCGAAGACCACCAGGATGATCGGGCCGAGCGCCAGCAGCGGGGTGCAATAGCTCAGGATGGCCAGTTGGGTGGCGAGCATTTCGATGGGCGGGATGAGAATGACGAGCACGGCCAGGATGATCGCCAGCACGTTGCCCCACAGGAAGCCCTGTAGCGCTCCCCAGGCGGTGATGCGGAAATTGGGGCCGTAGAGCGCCCAGCCGTCGGCGTACATGGTGTGCGCCACCTGCCACGGGCTGGGAATGGTGCCGCCCGCCACGCCCGCTGCGGCGGCCAACCACCAGATGCCCACCAACGCGGCGATTCCCGTGACGCCGCCGAGCTTCTTCGCTGTGTTCCAGTTCATTCCGTCACCCCGCCGTGCCCGCTGCCGCCGAACAGCAATTCCGACAGGTAATCACACAGTTTGTGGAATTCGGGGCTGCGCATCATCTCGGGCGTGCGCGGACGCGGCAGGTCGATGTCGACGACCTCCACCACGCGTCCCGGGCGCGGGCTCATGACCGCCACCTGGTCGGAGAGGAAGACGGCCTCGCCGATGCCGTGGGTGACCATCAGCGTGGTGGCGGGCTGCTCGGTCCAGATGCGCAGCAGTTCGAGATTGAGGCGCTGGCGGGTCATATCGTCGAGCGCGCCGAAGGGTTCGTCGAGCAGCAGCACGGTGGGTTTCACGACGAGGGCGCGGGCGATCGAAACCCGCTGCCGCATACCGCCGGACAGCTGCGCCGGTTTGGCCTTCTCGAATCCCCGGAGGCCGACCAGTTCGATCAGGTCGGTGATGAGGTGCGGGTTCGGGGTGATACCCGCGACCTGGAGCGGCAGTTCGATATTGGCCGCCACGCTGCGCCAGGGCAGCAGCGCCGCATCCTGGAACGCGATCCCCAGTTCGTGGCGGCCGCGCAGTTCGGCCGGGGTGAGCCCGTTGATCCGGGCGGTGCCCGCGCTGGGCTCGTCGAGGCCCGCGAGTATGCGCAGGATGGTCGACTTGCCGCAGCCGGAGGGGCCGAGCAGGGACAGGAACGCGCCCCGGCCGGTATGCAGGTCGACCGTGTCGAGGGCGTGTACGGTGCGGCGCCCGGCCCGGAAGCTCTTGCTCAGTCCACCGATGTGGATTCCGGTCCCCACGGTCGTGCTGTCTGCCGAACTCATGCGCCAACGGTAGGAGGCCGGAGTTGCGCCGATATTGCGTAGCGCGCGGCTACATTGCGCGAGCGTTACGAGTGCGGCTCACCAGGTCGGCTCGAACCAGTCGCGGGCCTCGCGACGGAAGAGCAGCATGATCACGGCGAGTGCGGCGACGATGCCGAGCGGGCCGGGCGGGCGGCCGTCGGTGATGGACGGAACCGTCCACAGCATATTGAGCACCGCCAGCAGGATCGCGGCGATGCGCACCGACTGGCCCTCGGAGTTGAAGGTGAGGCCCACCAGCCCCAGCAGGAATCCGGGTACGAACGGCAGCGCGGTCGTCACCGCCGCCTTGGTGCCGAGCAGCCATCCGGAGGCGGCGGTGCACGCCATGCCGACCACCGCGAATCCCAGCACGATCACCTGAGCGGCCCGCACCGAGCGCGGCATCCGGTACTCGTATTCGGTCGCCGCCGAGGACTCCGGCGGAAACCACTGCTCGGACATCGACTCCTCCCCTGCCGCAGGTGACCTGCCATGCCGGGAAGCCGCGAGCCGAACCGCCCGCCCGGCACGGCGACTCCGAGCGCCAGACTAACCCGCCGACCGGCCGGTTCCCTGCCGCCACACCGGAGCCGAATGCGTCACCCCCGGCACGGGCGGTGATGGAACCGAGGCGCGTCCGACCACCGCGGGCACCCGCCGAATCCAGCGCACCCGGTAGCTCACGATGGATGCGGAGAACACCGGTGCGGCTGGACAGAGGCAGTACACCGGCCGCGAGTAGACACGGCATACCGACCCGGGCGAAGGCAGCACACCGACGCGGGCCGAGGCGGAACGCCGCTGCGGGCGGCGGTATACCCGCCGGGACAGCGGCCACATACCCGCCAGGGCAGCGCAAGCCGAGGCGGAACGCCGGGGTGGGCGGGTTGTCAGGGGGCGCGGACCGCTGCCAATTCGGTGACCCGGACCGTGGGGGCGAGCCGGTCGCGCAGCGCGCGGTCGATCTCCCCGGCGACCGGGATGACGACGGCGGCGGCCGAGGTGGCCACCGCATCGGTGAGCAGGGTGGGCCAGTCGGGT
>NZ_JASCXP010000194.1:0-13244 GCF_030010695.1 Nocardia sp. CC201C | reverse complement strand
GGGGCCCGGGGGGCCCGGGCCCGCGCTGGGTCCATCCGGCAGTCAACTCGACGCGGCAGCGGCGAACGGGGTGGCCGACGGTGGGGCGGCGACCGCGTCGTGTCGCCCCCACATACCGCGTCGCCGCAGGATCGGCAGCACACCCTCGCCGAGCCAATACGCCTCCTCCACATGGGGATAACCCGACAGAATGAAGTGGCGGATGCCCAGCCGCGAGTATTCGGTGAGCCGTTCGGCGACCTCGGTGTGCGAGCCGACCAGGGCGGTTCCGGCGCCGCCGCGCACCAGCCCCACGCCCGCCCACAGGTTGGGCGCGATCTCCAGCCGATCGGTGCTGCCGCCGTGCAGTTCGGTCATGCGGCGCTGTCCCTCGGATTCGCTGCGCGCCAGACTCGCCTGCACGCGCGCCACGTCGGCCGGGTCGATGCCGGCGAGCAGCCGATCGGCCTCCGCCCACGCCTGCTCCGAGGTGTCGCGAGTGATGACGTGAATTCGTAAGCCGTAGTCGAGGACTCGGCCTCGGTCGACGGCCAGCCCGCGAATCCACTCCAGCTTCTTCGACACCGCGAACAATGGTTCGCCCCAGGTGAGGTAGGTGTCGGCGTGGGCGGCGGCCACCGGACCGGCGGCCGTCGACGACCCGCCGAAGAAGATGGGCGGCACCGGGTCCGGATGATTGTTCAGCAGCGCGTCGTCCACTCGAATGTGCTCGCCCGCGAAGCTGATCGGCTCTCGGGACGTCCACAGCCGCCGCACCACGTCCAGGAATTCTCCGGTGCGCCGATACCGCTGCTCCTTGTCCAGGTGGTCCCCGTACGCGCGCTGCTCGTGGCTCTCGCCACCGGTCACTACATTGAGCAGCAACCGCCCTTCGGAATGCCGCTGGAACGTCCCCGCCATCTGCGCGGCCAGGAACGGGCTCACCAGTCCGGGCCGCAGCGCCACCAGGAATTTCAGGGTGCGCGTGGACTCCACCAGCATGGCGGTAGTGAGCCAGGCGTCCTCGCACCACGCTCCCGTCGGCGTGAGCACGGATTCGAAACCGTTCTCCTCGGCGGCTCCGGCGATCTGGCGCAGATATCGCAGCGTGGCGGGCCGATCACCCGACATGGCGGTGCCGTGGCCGCCCGCGACGAGGGCGCGCGAGTCGCCGTAGGTGGGTAGGAACCAGTGGAATGACAGGGACACGGGAGGCTCCGATGCTGGCGGGAGGTTCGGGCGGGGGTCAGGCTGGGGCGAACAGGTCGTTGAAGCGGGTGTCGACGAAGTCGGCGATGGTCACCCGCCGCGGTATCAGCCCGGCCGCGGCGAAGGCGTCGGCCACCTGCTGCTCGGCCGCGACGGTGGCGTCGTCGATGGGGTGGTCCCGGTAGGGCGCGCGAGCTACGGCCAATCGGGTCACCGTCACGGGCAGCCCGGTGACCTGGGCGAAGATCGTCGCCCACGCCTCGGTATCGCCATTGGCCCAGCTGTGTGCGCGACCGATGCGGGCGAGCACGTCACGCAGCGCGGCGGCGGTCGCGGGATTGTCGAGCGCCCGTCGCCCGGCCACATAGAAGGAGTCGCCTCGCACATAGCCGCTGCCGTCCACCAGGATTCGGGCCGCCGCCTGCTCCTGGGCCTGGGCGGTGTAGGGATCCCAGGTGGCCCAGGCGTCGACGCGTCCGGTGCTGAGCGCGGCGAGCGCGTCGGCCGGTTGCAGATACCGCGGCTCGATATCGGCGAAGCCGAGTCCGGCCGAATTCAGCACGGACAGTAGATGGTGGTGTGCGGAGCTGCCCCTGGCGACGGCGATCCGCTTGCCGCGCAGATCGTTCGGCTCCCGCAGCGGCGAGTCCCGGGGGACCACGATGGCCTGTCCGCCGGTGCCGGTCAGATACGCCGAGACGATGCCGATCCCGGCACCGGCGGCGGCAGCGAACACCGGTGGGGCATTGCCGACGCCGCCGATATCGACCGCTCCGGCATGGACGGCCTCCACCATGGGCGGTCCGGAGGTGTATTGGGACCATTCGATGCGATAGGGGATGTCGGTCAGCTCACCCGCCGCTTCGAGCAGGGCTCGGGTGCCGGTGCCCTTCTGATCGCCGATGCGCAGCGTCACCGCCGACAGGTCGACCGAACCGTCGGGTCGCACGGCGTCGCGGTTGGCATCGGTG
Organism: Nocardia sp. CC201C; assembly: GCF_030010695.1. Classification (NCBI taxonomy): domain Bacteria; kingdom Bacillati; phylum Actinomycetota; class Actinomycetes; order Mycobacteriales; family Nocardiaceae; genus Nocardia; species Nocardia sp. CC201C. The sequence goes on along the minus strand of NZ_JASCXP010000194.1, from coordinate 11,085 downwards.
CCACCACAGGCGGTGACGAGTGTCGCGGCGAGGGCGAGCGCGGCGGCCGTGCGTCGTCGGCCGGTCATGCGGCTCCTTCCGGGGGGACGCCGAGTGTGGCGAGCAATTCGCAACGCAGCGCGAGGAATTCGGGGTGGTCGCGGCGGCGCGGCCGGGGCAGGTCTACCGCGAGGTCGCGGGCGATCCGGCCGTCGCCGAGCACCAGGGCGCGGTCGGCCAATAGCAGCGCCTCGTCCACGTCGTGGGTCACCAGCAGCACGCCGGGGCGGTGCCGCTGCCACAGTTCGAGCACCAGGCCGTGAATGGTGATGCGGGTCAATGCGTCCAGGGCGCTGAAGGGTTCGTCCAGCAGCAGCAGATCGGGGGCGCGCACCAGCGCGCGGGCCAAGGCGGCGCGCTGCGCCTCACCGCCGGACAGCGTGCCCGGCCAGACCTCGGCGCGCTCGGCCAGACCCACCTCCGCCAGCGCGGCCCGCGCGGCCCGCTCCGGCTCCGAATGCCGCAGTCCCAGCGTGATATTGGCCAGAACCCGCCGCCAGGGCACCAGGCGCGGTTCCTGAAACGCCACCGCCACCTCTCCGGCCACCGACAGCGCCCCGGTGTGCTCGGCATCCAGTCCCGCCAGCGCCCGCAGCAGCGTGGACTTGCCGGATCCGCTGCGCCCCAACAGCGCCACGAACTCCCCCCGCCGGATCTCCAGATCGATGCCGCCGAGCACGCGCCGCGTCCCGAATGCCCTGCCGAGGTCGCGGATTCGCGCGACAGGAGCTCCCCTGTCCGGATGCGTCCACGTGTTCCCGGCTTCCTGTGTGGCGAGCTCCGGATGCGCAGCCACTCGAGGCGCGGATGAGGCGTCCGCGTCCTCCGGACGGCTGGCCGTGGTGATCGTGGCCGCCGCTGGATACGAGGCCGCCGCCACCGCTCCCGGGTGCGCCGGGAAGGCATCCTTGTCCGGGGATGGGGCGATCACCGCCGATTCCGGGTGCGCGGAGGTTACGCCCACCGCCGGTTCGCAAGCCGCGGCTGCCGGGTGCGACGTGCTCGCGGCCGGTGGTGCGGCGTTGGCACCCGCCCCCGGCTGCGGGCCGGCGAGTGTGGCGGCGCTGTCTGCTGCTGCGCCGCGAAAACCGTTCAGGGCGTCAAGAATCCGCGTCGCCATGTGAGGGTTCTCCTTTCGATCAGCCGGACGACCGCGTCGGTGAGCAGTCCGAGCACGCTGTAGACGAGCAGGCCGACGACGATGACGTCGGTGCGCAGGAACTCCCGGGCGTTGTTGATGAGGTAGCCGAGCCCGGCGTCGGCATTGACCTGTTCGGCGACGATCAGCGCCAGCCAGGCCACGCCGAGCGCCTGGCGCAGCCCGACCAGGGTCTGCGGCAGTGCGCCCGGCAGCACGATGTGGCGTATCAGCGCGGGTCCGCCGAGCCGCTGCACCCGCGCGAGTTCGGCCAGTTTGCCGTCCACGCCGCGGATTCCGGCGAAGGTGTTGAGGTACAGCGGCCCCGCCACGCCGAAGGCGACCAGTGCGATCTTGGGCGGCTCACCGATGCCGAACCAGAGGATGAGCAGCGGGATGAGCCCGTAGAACGGCAGGGTGCGCAGCATCTGCATGGGCGGGTCCAGCGCGTATTCGCCGATCCGGCTCAGCCCGGCCACCACGGCGGCCCCGACTCCGAGCGCCGCGCCGATGGCGAACCCGATGACCGCCCGCCGCAGCGAGACGGTGACGGCGTCGGTCAGGGTGCCGTCGCGCAACAGTTCCAGCGTCGTCTCGAGCACGGTGGTCGGCGCGGCCAGCAGCCGTTCGGGCAGCACGCCGGTGGCGCTGGCGAGCTGCCAGGCGACGATGAGGACCAGTGGGCTGACCAGCCGCGGCCAGGGGCCGGGCAGGGAGCGGTGGGGCGTCGACCGTGCGGCGGGCCGAGCAATGAGTGCTGACAAAGCGAAACCTCGGTGGGACGGGAATTCCGCCGAGCGGCGGGTTGCTCGATGGTCCGCCGGACCGGGCGCGACCCGCACCGGTTGGAATCGGCATGATTCTTGGCAGCCCGGCATCGGCGCCTAGCTGATGTTATTCGCCGTTCACATCGACAAATCTTGTTAACACCATGTTGTGACCAGGAACAGTGACCGGACATTCACACGAATGTGGTAGAACTCACTCGGTTACGAAGGGTGGATTTGTCATGGAACCAACGGCCCGACAGCGCGCGGCGCTGGGCATGATCTGCGATACGTTCCTGCCGGGGGACGGGGCGTCCCTGCCCGCGGCGACCGAACTCGGGGCGGTCGACACGATCTTCGCCATACTGGGCCGCAATCCGCGCGAGGCCGAACGGAAGCAGCTGGCCATGCTGCTGGACCGGTGGGATTCGCGGTTGGCCGGACTGCTCACCGGCAGCGGCCCGCGCCGCTTCTCGTCGCTGTCGCAGCAGCAGCGGGAACAGGCCCTGCTGCGCCTCGGGGACTCCGGCCTCGCGCCCGCGCGGGCCGTATTCCAGGCGCTCAAACAGGCGGCGCTGCTCGCCTACAACGTCACGCCCGGCCCGACCGGAACCAATCCGCTCTGGGGGCGCATCGGCTACCCCGAGCTCACCGGCCCGCTGCCGTCGGCCCCGCGGCCCGCGCTCACCCCGCTGCGTTTCACCGAGAACACCTCGCTGAGCTGCGATGTGGTCATCGTCGGATCGGGTGCGGGTGGCGGCGTGGCGGCGGCGGTGCTCGCCGAGGCCGGTCTCGACGTGGTGCTGCTGGAACGCGGAAACTATTACGACGACCGCGATTTCGGTGCGGGCGAGCTCGACGCGCTGACGAAGCTGTACGCGCCCGGCCCGTCCGCCACCGCGGAGGGACAGCTCACGCTGGTGGCGGGCACCTGTCTGGGCGGCGGCACCGTGGTCAACTGGAGCACCTCGCTGCCGACGCCGGACGCCATCCGGCAGGAATGGGCCGAGCTGGGCGTCCCGCAGTTCGCCGACGCCGAATTCGGCGACGCGCTCGAGGCGGTGCGCAAGCGGATCGGCGTCACCGAGCAGCGCTCGCCGCTCTCGGCCCGCGACAGCGTCCTCGAACGCGGCGCACGGGCGCTGGGCTGGGCGGTGGATCCGTTGCCGCGCAATGTCTCCGACGCCTGTGACGCCGGGGTCGAATGCGGCCGCTGCGGTTACGGCTGCCGCCTCGGGGCCAAGCAGACGGTGACCAAGACCTGGCTCGCCGACGCCGCCGCCCGCGGCGCGCGCCTGGTGGTCGACGCCGACGTGCGCCGTATCGAAGTGAGAAACGGCCGCGCCGAGTCTGTTTCGGCGCGCACCTCGACCGGGGTGGAGATCGACGTGCGGGCGCGCGTCGTGGTGGTGGCCGCCGGCGCCATCCAGACACCGGCGCTGCTGCGCCGATCCGGCCTGCGCAACAAGAACATCGGCAGATACCTGCGGCTGCATCCCGCCGCCGCCGTCTTCGGGGTGTTCGACGAGGACATCCGCCCGTGGGAGGGTGCGCTCCAGGGACGGATCAGCCGCCACCACGCCGACCTGGACGGCCGGGGCTACGGTGTCATCTACGAGACCGGGCCGATCCATCCGGGACTGGCCACCGGCTTCATGAGCTGGCGCGGCGCGGCGGGCTTCCGGGACACCATGCTCGACTTCGCCCGGTCGAATTCGGTCGGCGTCATCACCCGCGACCGCGATCCGGGCACCGTCACCGTGGACGGCAGCGGCGAACCGATCGTGAAATACCGGCTCTCCGACTACGACGCCGCGCATCTGCACACCGGAATCGTCGGGGCCGCTTCGATTCTCGAGGCCGCCGGAGCGCGCCGGATCTTCTCGGGACATCAGGCGGGCATCGACTACGAGCCGGGCGTGCGCGGCTCCCACGACGACTTCGCCGCCGCGTGCCGCCGGGCGGGTTACGCGCCCGGGCGGTGCGCGATGGGCGCACTGCACATCATGGGTTCGGCGCGCATGGGCGGCACCCGCGAGCTGTCGGCCGTCGATCCGGACGGTGTCACCTGGGATGTCGCCAATATCGTCGTCGCCGACGGCTCCTGCTTCCCGACCGCGCCGGGGGTGAATCCCATGGTGACCATCGAGGCGATCGGCTACATGAACGCCACCCGTCTCGCGACGCGATTGAGCTAGTCCCGCACGGCATCCGGGACCGCTCACAGGGCTCGGATGCCCTCCAGCAGCGTATGCAGGACGCCGGTGTCGGCGTGCCCGGTCGGCGCGGGCGGCGGCGACCGGTGCAGCAGCCGCCCGTCGTCGATGAGGTCACCGATGAGCACCTTGGTCACGGTCAGCGGCAGCCGCAGATGCGCCGACACCTCCGCCACCGACAGCGGGGTGCGGCACAGTCCGATGATGGCCGCGTACTCGGGTTCGGTGCGGCGCGACGCCGCGCCCCGGTGGATGTCGACCACCAGCGTCGTCATATCCAGATCCGGCCGCCGAGCCCGGCCGCGACCACGGGTGACGGCGTAGAGGCGGACCAGCGGGCCCGCGTCCTCCTCGTACCAGTGCTCGCGCGCGTCGCTCATGGCTGTGGCCGGTCGACCGCCGTGAACCGCGGATCCACCGCCAGATGGGTGCCGACCCGCTGCACCGTCTGGTTCATCTCGTAGGCCACCAACCCCATGTCGGCGGTCTCGGCCGCCAGCAGGGCCAGGCAGGCGTTCGCACCGGCGGCGGTGATGAACAGCACGGCGTGATCGAGTTCCACCACGGTCTGACACACCCCACCGGCTTTGAAGTGGTGACCGGCGCTGCGCGCCAGACTGTGCAGGGCCGAGGCCATGGCGCCGAAGCGGTCGGCGTCGGCGCGGTCGAGTCCCTTGGAGAAGCCGAGCAGCAGGCCGTCGGAGGACAACAGCACCGCCGATTGCGCGTCGGGCAGCCCGCTGACCAGTTCGTCGAGCAGCCAGCCGAGGTCGATTCGCTGTGAAGTGGTCATTGTCGCCTTCTGTGGGTAGAGCTATTCGTTCGGGGTGCGGCCGGTGTCGGGGTGGGCCTGACGGCCCTGGCGGGTGCCCTTGGCTATCGCGCTCATGAGATCGCGCGCCTCGTCGGCGGTGCGCTGGCGCGGCGGGGCGGGGGCCACGGGGTCGGTGTTCGCCTTCGGGCCGGAATGGCGGTGGCGGCGAGGCAGTTCCGGTCGATCGTCCCGCGACGGCAGCGGCCGGGCGGGCGATGCGGTGGACGGCGCGGTGTCGACCGCGCGGTGCACGGTGCCGGGGCTCATCGGCAGTGAGCCCGGCCACGATTCGCGCAGCGGCGGCATGGGCGGCATGGTGATCTCGGCGAGCCGCCGCATATCCACCGAGGTTCCGAGGGGAGCGATGACCTCGGGGACGGCGATGACCTCGGGAATGCCGTCGACACCGGCGTCGACCGGCCGCGCCGCCTCCAGCACCGGATGCGGCACCAGCACGACCGCCCGCACCCCGCCGTAGTCGGATTCGGTCAGCCGCACCGAGAGCCCGTGTCGTCCAGCCAATTTCGCCACCACGAACAACCCGAGCCGGGTATCGCTGGACAGCGTCGCCACGCTGAAGTCCGGCGGATCGGCGAGCATGGCATTGCGTTCGGCGAACTCGGCCTCCGACATGCCGAGCCCCTGGTCGATGATCTCGATCGCCACCCCGCGGCCGACCACCACCGCCGATACCGTGACCGGTGATTCGGGTGGCGAGAAGGCGGTCGCATTGTCCATCAGCTCGGCGAGCAGGTGGATCACATCCGCCACCGCCTTGCTCGCGATCCGCACCTCGGGGATGCGCCCGGTCGAGATCCGGGTGTAGTCCAGGCTTTCGGCGACCGCACCGCGAATCAGGTCGATCAGCAACACCGGATTGCGCCAGCGGCGGCCGGGCTGCTCACCGCCGAGAATGACCAGGTTCTCGGCATTGCGGCGCGCCCGGGTCGCGAGATGGTCGAGCTGGAAGAGCAATTCGAGCTGATCGGCGTCGGTCTCCTCGCGCTCGGCCCGGTCCAGCAGGGCGAGCTGCCGGTGCACCACCACCTGACTGCGGTGGGCGATATTGAGGAAGACAGCATTGATACCCGTGCGGGTCTTGGCCTCCGCCACCGCGGCCGCCACCGCCGCCCCGTGGGCGCGGTTGAAGGCGTCGGCCACCTGGCCGAGTTCATCGGTGCCGAAGTCCAGCCGGGCGGCGTCCCGCTCGGCGTCCACGGCCGCGCCCGATCCGGCGCGGCGGATCAGTTCGGGCATGCGCTCATCGGCCAATTCCAGGGTGTGGCGGCGCAATCGGCGCATCCGGCCGATGAATCGGTTGGCCAGCAGCAGTGCCAGCAGGAAGGCGACGGTGGCCACCAGCAGCACCGCGCCGCCGCCGAGCAGGGCATCGCGGGTGGCGTCCGTGCCGCGCTGCTTGGCGACGGCGTGCGCGTCGCGGCTCTGGTCCTCCCACAGCTGCTGGAGCGCGGAATTGACCTGCGCGGTCGCCGACTGCCAACCGGCCAGATCGAGGGGGAGCGCGGTTTTCGGCTTGGCTCCGTCGGTGACCGCGCCGCGCAGCACGACGGCGTCCTGCATGGCCGTGACCCGCTGCCAGGCCGGACCGGCCGTGATGGCGTTGAGCTGGTCGAGCCGCTTCCCCTTCAGCACCGTAGCGGCGTAGGCCACCTGATCGCGGAATTCGCCCACCCGGCGCGAGAATTCGAGGAGCTGCGGTTCGGTCAGCTCACCGGTGGTCAGGGCCACCGAGCCCAGGGTGTCGGCCTGCGACAGCGCCTCGGCCGCGCGCAGCACCTCCACGCCGTAACCCAGTTCGACCGCGATCTCGGCGTCCGGGGCCACCCGGGCCGCCAGCACGGACGCGGCGATGATGGTGCCGATCACCTGGGTGAAGAAGGTGAACACCTGATCGGCCGGCACCCGCAGGGCGTCGATACCGGCGCGCAGCGTGGGCACCATCTCGAAAAGCCGGTTGTAGCCCTCGATATCGGCCGCCGAGTTGTTCGGGTTGAGTTCGGTGGCGGCATCGCCCTTGGCCTCCAGCGCGACCAGCGCGGCATCGGACTGCTGGCGAGCGGTGGCCAGTTGTGCGGCCGCGTCCTCGTCACCGGCCAGCCGCAACAGGGACAGCCGGCGTTCCTCCTCGAAGGCCGAGATCATGAGGATGGCCGGGCCGGTCGTGCTGCTGGCCAGGTCGGCCCATTCCGTGGAGCTGCGCGCGTCGTCCACCAGATACACGGCCGCGCCGCCGCCGATGGCCAGCAGGGTGACGCTGGAGATGAGCACGATGGACAGCAGCCGGGCCCGGATGCCGATCCGTCCCCGCACGTCGCGGAGGTCGCGTGCCAGTGCATCGGACCGTGCGGCGGACGCTGTGCGCAGGTTGTGCCGAATGCCCACGTAGATCTTCCCTGCTTCTCCGATGGCGCGCCTGCCGGTATTCGATGCCCGTGTGCTCGAGATGAGCGCAAGGTCACACTTTCTCGACGAAAGAGTAACGGAAAGATGCCGACGCAACCACACGTCTCACTGACCGGTGTCCGGTCGTGCCACCCACCACGGCCGGATGCGCGCTGTTCGAACCTGGCGGGCCGGATTCGTGGGATGTTATGTTGATCGACATGACCGCCAGCCGCCCTCGCGCCACGCGGGTCACCTATGTGACCGTCGCGCTGGGCGTGCGGCTGCCGCGCCAGCGCGAGCTGTGTTGCTCCCGCCGTCGCGCAGTCGAGTTCTGATCCCGGGTCGCCACCGCCCCCGGGCATCCTCGCTGCCGCTGCCGATACGTCCTGTCGACATGTCCCGTCCGAGTACGGGACCGCAGCAAGGAATTCGCGTCATGTCCAGCCCCGCCCTCGAGCGACCGCATACTCCGACCGCGTCCACCCGCCCGGCTCCGGCCCGTCCCGCCGTGCCGCCGGAACTGCGCATCTCCGACAACCCGGCCGCCGCGGTGCTACGGGCCGCGGCGCGCGGTCCCATCTTCCGCGACAGCGCCGCCCGCGCCACGGGCGCGAGTATCGCCACCGTCAATCGTCAAGTGTCCGCGCTGCTTTCGGCCGGACTGCTGCGGGAGCGGGCCGATCTCACGGTCTCCGGTGCGGTCGGCCGCCCGCGGGTGCCCGTGGAGGTCGACACCGACTCCTTCGCGACGGTGGGTGTGCATATCGGCTGCGGTGTCACACGGATCGTCGCGGCGGACCTGTCCGGCCGGATGCTGGGCGGCCTCGAGATCGCCACGCGGCAGACCGGGCAGCAGGCCGCGCTGACCATAGTCGCGCGCAGTGCCAGAGCCTTCCTGGACCGGCTGCCGCGCCGACGGCCGCTGTGGGTCGGCGTCGCCGTATCGGGACGGGTGGACGCCGCCGCCGGCGAGGTCGACCACCCACGGCTGGGCTGGCGGTCCGCGCCGGTCGCCGCCGTCTTCAGTTCCGTACTGGACCTTCCGGTTTCGGTATCCGCGCATGTGGAGGCGATGGCCGCCGCCGAACTGCTGCTGACGCCACGCGAGACGGACAGCCGCCCCGGCAGCAGTCTCTACCTCTACGCGCGCGAAACCGTCGGTGTGGCGGTGACATTGGACGATCGGGTGCATACGCCCGCCAACGGTCCGGGCTCGATCGCGCATCTGCCCACCGGTTCGGACGCGGAATGCCCGTGCGGCCGTCGCGGCTGCCTGGAGGCCACCGTCGGTGAGCGCGAACTGCTCTCGCGCGCCGTGCGCCACGGCATCCTGCCCAAGCCGGAGGCACCTCGTCGCCCGCGCGTCACCGACCTCTACCGGGCCGCCGACACCGAGGCCGCCGCGCGTGACCTGCTCGCCGAACGCGCCGAGATACTGGGCCGAACCGCCGCGCTCATCCGCGACATGTTCAACCCGGACCGCGTCATCCTGGGCGGTCAGGCATTCACCGGCTACCAGCCCGGAATCGACCGTGTCGCACGGGCGTTCACCGAGAACACCGCCCTGCCCGACGCCGACCTGCGCATCAGCCGCTTCGGCGGCCGAGTCCAGGAGAGCGCCGCCGCGGTCACCTCGCTGAGCGTCTTCTACGCCGACCCGCTGTCGGCCGTCCGCCGCGCCACTCGCGCTCGCTGATCGCGGCGGGAGCGTCTCCGGTCCACGCCCGGGAGTATCCGGGACCGATGTCGCCCGGGGTGTACGTCGATGTGTCGAGACCCGCGCGAAACTACTTCCCGGGCGTGAACAACCCCTCCAGCACCGTGATGAAGTACGGGAAGTGCCCGGCGAACCGGTACAGGTCGCGGTCGCGTTCGAAGCCGCCGAACCAGTACAGGCCGGGACGGCCGTCCGAGTTCGGGTTGAGGTCGCGGAAGGCGCGCGTCCAGTGGTCGGTGCGGCCCGCGGCCACCGCGAAGGGCAGTGCGCGGGAGAAGACCAATTCCTGGTCCGGCGGCGGGATCTGCTCGCGCGACAGCGCGTCCAGGGCCCGTTGCATGCCGCGCACGCGGTCGGTGAGTTCGCGACCGGCCGCGGTGCGCGCGGGCAGATAGCGGGGGAGCAGCAGGGCCGCCACACCGCCGAGCGCGATCGCCACCCCGACCAGGGCGTGACCGGGACCCAGCGCCAGGCCGACGGTGGCGGCCGCGCCGACCGCGATCAGCCCGACGCCGAGCCAGAATTCCGTCCCGCGCCGGGCGCGATCCACATACAGTCCCTGCGCCACCGCATCGGCCACCAGCGCCTTGCGCACCGCCGTGGCGTCCAAGCGCCCCCGCAGTTCCGACAGCAGCACCGACTCCGCGCCCTCCGGCAGCAGCGCCGCGTACACCGCCCGCTCATGGTCGGTGAGCTGTCCGTCGGCCGGATTCACCCGGGTGATCCGCCAATCCGTATCGTCGATCGCCGTCACCCACAGGTACCGCCGTACCGCCAGATCCACCACCGTCGCGGCGAGATCGCGCGGATCCACATAGCCATCCAGCAGCAGCCCCGCCGTACCGGGCAGCACCCCGTCCGGGGAGGTGAACAGCACCCGATTGCCCTCGCGCAGCAGCGGATCGACCGCCTCGGCCTGCTGTGGTGTCGCCTGCCCGCGCGACCACACCACGAATCCGGCGGCCACCGCCACCCCGAGCAACTGGACCGCGAAGGCGGCGAGCACGGGAGTCGTGACGGAGAACGGACCCGGCGCGTCGGCATCGTCGATATCGGCATTGGCCGCCACCGTCCCGGGCGGCAGTTGCAGGGTCACGTCGATGACATCGCCCTTGCGCAGATCGGTCTTCTCCAGATGGGCGAAACCGTCCGGTTCGACCCGGATATCCGCGCAGTCCCGCGGCTGTCCGGGTGGCCCGATGGTGCACTTCGTCACGCCCATCCGGAAATCCGGACTGCTCACCGTCGCCACCACCGACGCCACATCGGTATTCAGCACACCGGTCCAGTGGAACACCTGCGCTCCGGTCGTATCGCTGACCGTGTTGTGCACCGTGTACTCGAACGTCGACTCCCCGGGACGCGCGGTAATGGTGAAGCGGTCGTCGGCGACCGTCGCCTCCCCGGCCCCGGTCGAGCGCACGTCGGTCACCCGGAAGGTGCGCGCCACACTCTCGCTGACCTGCACGCGCAGCGGCAGTACCTGACGGAACTCCTCGCCCTCGGGCACCGTCACCGTCTCGGTGACCCGCAGCAGCCCGTCGTCGCCGAGATCGACGTCGGCGACGATCCGCACCCCGTCCGGAGCGGGCTGGGCTTGGGCGGCCGGGGCGAGCAGGCCCAGCAGGGCGAGCAGCGCGACGACCAAGCCCCCCCGAAAAATCTGCATGGAAGGGTACTTTAGACAGCTTGCTATCCTTCCTCAGCGGCTGTCGGTGATATCGAGGTGACGAGGGGGTCCGGGGGAATGACTCGACCACCGTACGGACAGGGGCCGATTTCCCCTGGTGGACGGCCTGTTCCGCCGCCGCCCGGTCGCCGTCCCGGCGCTCCCGGTCCACGCCCGGAGCCGGGTTATCCACAACGGCCCGGCCCCGGTTATCCACAGCGTCAGGGATTTCCGCCGCCGCCCGGCTATCAACCGCATCCCGGACCGGGCGGGCCGCAGGCATCGCCGTACGGCATTCCGCTCTCGCCCCCGCTACCCC
>NZ_JASCXP010000193.1:0-13267 GCF_030010695.1 Nocardia sp. CC201C | reverse complement strand
GCTACCGCTGGCTCGACCCGCTGCGCGCCACCGCGGGCTTCACCGAACTGAATGTTCGTGTCGATGAACTGGCGGTGGCGCCACCGGAGGCGACGACGATCGTCATCGTCGAGAACGAAACGACATACCTGGCGCTGCCGCCGGTGCCGGATGCCATCGCCATCTTCGGCGGCGGCTACGCGCTGACCAGGCTGAACGCCCTGTCGTGGCTCGCCGACCGCAGGGTCCGCTACTGGGGTGATATCGATACCCACGGCTTCGCCATTCTCGACCGCCTCCGGCAGCGGTTCCCACACGCCGAATCCCTGCTCATGGACCGCGACACCTTGCTGTCGCACGAAGGTCAATGGGTGCGCGAGGATTCGCCGACGGTCACGGTGCTCGACCACCTGCGGCCCGCCGAACTCGATCTGTATCGGGATCTGGTGGACGACACCTTCGGGCACGCCGTGCGCCTCGAACAGGAGCGGGTGCGGTACTCGGTGGTGGAATCGACGGTGCGGGATCAGTGATGCCGTACGTATCTCGTCGAGTCGGTGGAGTGCGGGTGGGTGTTGCGCGAAGCCGTCGTCGCCTCGCCAGTGGTGCTGGCTGATCTCGGTCACCCGGCGCGCAGTGGTTCGGGGTCGGCGGCCGGGTAGCAGGTCTGTGCGGCCGGGCTATGTTTGCCGTCCATGCCGTCCATGCGACAGTGTGAGCGCCGAAAGCCGGTGCGAATGGGCGATTCTCCGCACATCAGATGCGGTCGTCGGGCAAGCTGGTATGCGCTGTGGTCCTGAGAACGAGGATCTGTTCGAAGTGTTCGCAGCCGTTGCCGAGTTCTATGAAACCGTCTGTCCGGAACTGATTTTGGCGAGAGGGTACCGCGGAATTGGCTGAGACTTGGAGCGTGTTCGAGTCTTGTGGGTTGGCGCGGCCGGTGACGGTCGAACGTGGTGGGGTGGGAGATCGCGTCCTGCCGCCGTGTGTGGTGCGGTAAGGGTGCCCGGCCTGTCGTTCGCGGCGCTCGACGTGGAGACCGCCAACTCGGCGCGGGGGAGTGTTTGTGCTATCGGAGTTTCCGTCGTATGGGAGGGGCGTCGGGTTGGTAGTCATTCGTGGTTGTGTCGGCCGCCAGGGGCCGTGGACTTCTTTGCGCGGCACAACGTTCGTGTGCACGGGATTTCGGCTTCTATGGTGGCCGGGAAACCGGCGTTCGGAGAGGTGTGGCCCGAGGTAGAGCGCGTGGTCGGCGGGTTGCCGGTCGTGGCGCACAATGCCGGGTTCGACCGTGGGGCCGTGCGAGAAGCATGCGGGCACAGTGGGATCGACGCACCCGGGTGGGACTTCCGCTGTAGTTTGGCGATCGCGCGGCGGCACCTGGATCTGGAGAGCTATCGGCTGCCGGATGTCGCCGGGGCGCTGGGGGTCGAGTTGATCGCGCATCACGACGCGGGAGCGGATGCCGCCGCGGCAGCGGACATCGTGGTGGCCTTGGCGGCGCGGGTGGGAGTGGACAGTCTCGCGGAGCTCGAGCGGTTGGGAGAGGCGCGGCCACGCAGGCGGGTGAGCACACGTGTGGGGCGGCGGCGCTCCTCGTTCCCGCGTGAGGAATTGGTGATGCCGGAGATCCGTGGCGGGGATCCGGGGCACCCGCTGTTCGGACAGGTGGTGGTGTTCACCGGGGAGTTGGCGGCCATGAGTCGGCAGGAGGCGTGGAATGCGATCGCCGCCTGCGGGGCCACCCCGGCGCGGAACGTCACCCGGCGGACCACCTGTCTGGTGGTCGGGGACGGGTTCGAAGGGGTGGAGCCCGCCGCGTTCACCACGGTCAAGGCGCGGCGGGTCGCGGAGTTGCGAGCGAAGGGATTTCAGGTGGAGGTGATGGATGAGCGACGGCTGCTCGCCTGCCTCGAACCGGGGCGACATGCTGTCGGGCGGGGCTCGGAACGGATCGCGGTGATCTCGTAGCACAATGGGGGCGGTGAAACACAGCGACGGGGAATTTCGCGAGTACGTGGCCGAGCGGCTTGCCGCACTCCCCACTGTGCTGGCGGTGACGCTCGGTGGGTCACGCGCGCGGGGAACGCACGCGCCGGACAGCGACTGGGACTTCGGCGTCTACTATCGCGGCGCGTTCGATCCTGCCGATCTGCGGGCGATCGGCTGGGAGGGAGAGGTATTCGACGTCGGAGCATGGGGCGCCGGAGTTTTCAACGGCGGTGCTTGGCTGACCATCGACGGCCGACACGTGGACGTGCTCTACCGCGATCTCGATGTCGTCGAACGCGAACTGGAGGAGTCTCGAGCGGGGCGGTTCCATTGGGAGCCGCTGATGTTCCACCTCGCGGGTATCCCGAGCTATCTCGTCGTGGCGGAACTGGCCGTGAACAAAGTTCTTCGCGGAAGTCTGCCCCGGCCGGAGTTTCCCGCGGCACTGCGGGAGTCGGCACCGAAACTATGGCGAGAGCGAGCGAATCTCACGATGATGTACGCCAAGAACGCCCACGTCGCGCGCGGACAGGTGACCGAGGTCGCGGGCGCACTGGCGACGGCCGCGATGTACACCGCGCACGCCGTACTCGCCGCCCGCGGCGAATGGGCGCTCAACGAGAAGCGGATGCTCGCCGCGGCTGGTCTGCGGGACATCGATCACATCATCGCGGAACTGGGTCCGGATTCGGATTCACTGGCTCGTGGGATCGCCGCGGCAGAGCAGCTATTCGCCGCGAAGTAGGTGCCTGGGCAGTTCAGCCTGAGTACGTGGTGATACCCGTCTTGCGGATGTCTTCGAGGGCTTGTGGTGCGTAGAGGTACGGTTCGAGGTGGACCATATAGCGGAGGAGTGGCTTGCCGGACTTCAGATAGGCCTCGACCGTTACCACCAAGCCACTGGGGCCGATGCCGGAAGATACGACCTGCTGATAGTCCGACTCTCCGCGTGAGTTCTCCTCCCACAGATCGACCTTTCGCGTATTGAAGCCCCAACGGGTTACACCTTCGCGGAGTTCAGCGTTCGCCTGCTGCGCTGTGTCGAGCGGTCGGAAGAAGACGATCTCGTCGTACGGTGCCTCGGCGGGACCGGTGGAGACGAAGCCGATGGTGTTCGTCTCCACTGTTTCGGTCCGATCAGGTCCGAGGAGTTCGAGTGTGATCATGGGCTGATCGGGGCCGCCTATGATCGGGCCCATGGTCTGACCCTCCATACCCGTCGCGGCTTTGGTGAGTTCGCGGTTGCGGAGGTCGAATCGGGCGTGGCCGGTCTGCTTGATTCGTTCGATCCCGGCCGGGGTCAGTTGTGAGAACTCTGTGGTGCTGGGCACGGGCTCCTCCTTGCTCGACGGGGTGGAGCAGGCGGCGGTCGAGAGCAGCAGTACTGCGGTCGCCAAGGCGCGGCGTGACCATGGGTTCATCGCTCGTATCCCCACTGTGTCGCAAACTGTTTCATGATGTCGTCCCGCCGGTTGGCGAGCCGCTGTTCGTCCATGCGGGTTTCGAAGTCGGAGGCGATCAACTGTCGTGCGCGGGCCGGATCGTCGGCCAGCAGCCGCTGATATGCGGGCAACGTATCCTGCGTGATCAGGTCCCACCGCTGGTCACGGTAGGAGATATTGCCGTCGGGGAGCGGAGTGACGATCGTGCCCGGTAAGGGGCCGGGAGCGTCGACGGACTTGGGGAACACCTCAGGGAACGATTGCGCTCCCGGGATCGACGGCGCGCCGACCGCGGTCATCCCCCAGGTGACCAGTTCACCGGTAGCCGGACGTTCACGCATGCGATCGTAGTCGTCGGCGATGATCTGCCACTGCTCCCGCCAGAGGAGTCTCTGGTTGCCTTCAGCGATCAGACTCTGATCGTTCCGCACGTATCCGTCGTGTATCTGATGCCATGCACCGGTGGCATTGGGATCGAGCAGACCTGCCCGAGACATGCGATCGATCTCGGCTGTGCCGCCCGTTAGATAGGCCTCGTGCATAGCGGCCTGATCGGTGAAGATCTCCTTCTGCATCCCGAGCAAGCTGGACTCGTAGAACCGAATTTCCTCGGCGGGCAATCCGGGCCCGCTGTCAGTTCCCAGCATCGGCGGCAACCCACCGATCAGGAACGGCAGTGGTGACCGCCCCTCGAGGCTGGTCAACTCCTGCATCATGTCCAGGTCGAAGAATCCGCCGGCGAACGACGGGCCGATCATGTTCGCCATTCCGGCCCACTGGAGTTCGGGTCGGTCCAGGAACAGGCGGCCGTAGTACTCGTAGACCTTGACGATGGTGTCCCTGTTCGCCTCGGCGCCGAGTTCGGGCCGCCATGCGGCGGGGTCGATCCCTGCTTGCTCCAATGCTTCTCGTTGCCAATAGCCTCGCAGGAACGAGCTGTAGAACTTCGTGGCCGGATCGAGTTTTCCGGAATCGACGGCTTCGTCGAGTAGTGCCTTGGCGGCATCGGGATGGTGGTCGACCCACTCGCGGAACCGCGGATCGTCGATCAGCGCCTGGACTTCCGCCGCCGACATCTGTGCCGTCGAGGCGGGCGGTACGTACTCGCGCCCCGTCGCGGCGTCCTCCCGCAGGGCTCGGACTTCGTCCATCTTCGCGTCGAGTGCCATCGCGACGGACCGGTCGACATCCGTCAGTTGGCGGAGCGCACTCGAAATCCAGGCGATGTGGTTTGCTCGTAGGTCTTCGCTCTTGTCCTGCGGTGTCGGTCCGACCTGCCAGTCGTCTCCTACCGTGAATCCGTCGGCGATGGCCGCGTCAACGGTTCCGATCGCGTGATCGCGCACCGATCGCAGGCTGGCCGCCGCGCTGCGGAGTGCGTCTACGACATCGCGAACCGCCGTCACGATCCGCATACCCATGCGATGCTCACGCTGGATCCGCTCGTACGCCGCGGACCCTGCCGCCCCGGTCCACCCGCCCGACGCGATCTGGTCGGCCTCCCGCCACGCCGCGTCCAGCGTAAGCACCATGTGGTCCGCACCCGTGGCGAGGATCGCCGCCCGGTCCGCCAGTGATTCCGGCCGCCAGCTGCGGACCGCGCTCACCGTGTAGGTCATCGGCGGCCCATTTTCGCGAGTTTTTCGGCCCAGAACTGGTCGGTCACCTGGTAGGTGTCGTTTGCGCCTCGGGTCAGCTTCGCCAGGTCGTCGAAGTGGTACGCCAGCTCCAGGTACGCCTCGTATACGTCGGTGCCCATGTCGGTGACGGCTTTCTCGGCGAGGGACTGCGGCAACTCGGCTTCGAGGTCGGCTATTCCTGCGCGGGGGACGGTCTTGATGGCGCGTGACGTCTCCAGCCACGCCTTTTCCAGGCGGTGCAGCAGTTCGATGTCGACGTACACGGCGGTATCTCCCAGGTAGCAAATCCTCGGCAGACTCTAGCGCAGTGTCATGGGGCGATAGCCGAGTGTCATCACTATCGACGCTGGTGAGGCGGTTTCGGTTCCCGGCGGGCCGGGATTCGCGGGGGCGGCCGATAAGCTCCTACCCGTGACCGACGAGAAGCTGCTGCAGGGACCCATCCACGCCGTTCATGTCGAGCTCGGCGCTACCTTCGCACCGTTCGGGGGGTGGGAGATGCCGGTTTCTTATGCGGGGACCGTGGGGGAGCACACGGCGGTGCGGACCGCGGTGGGGCTTTTCGATGTGAGTCATCTGGGGAAGGCGACCGTCACGGGAGAAGGTGCGGCGGCGTTCGTGAACTCGGCGCTGAGCAATGATCTCGGGCGGATTCGGCCGGGGAAGGCGCAGTACACGCTGTGCTGTACGGCCGAGGGTGGGGTGATCGATGATCTGATCGCCTACTACGTGTCGGATGACGAGATCTTCCTGGTGCCGAATGCGGCGAATACGGCGGCGGTGGTGGCCGAGTTGGCGAAGGCCGCGCCGGACGGGGTGACGGTTACCGACGAGCATCGGGAGTACGCGGTGTTCGCGGTGCAGGGGCCGAAGTCGGCGGAGGTGTTGACGGAGCTCGGATTGCCGACCGAGATGGAGTACATGGCATACGCCGACGCCGAGTGGGAGGGGCGGCCGGTTCGGGTGTGCCGCACCGGCTACACCGGGGAGCACGGGTACGAATTGCTGCCGCGCTGGGCGGATGCCGAGGCCCTGTTCCGGGCGCTCGTCGCGCAGGTGCGGGCCGCCGGCGGGCAGCCCGCGGGGCTCGGTGCCCGCGATACGTTGCGCACCGAGATGGGGTATCCGCTGCACGGGCACGAACTGTCGCTGGAGATCTCGCCGGTGCAGGCCCGCGCCGGGTGGGCGGTCGGGTGGAAGAAGCCGGAGTTTTGGGGCAAAGCCGCGCTGGAACAGGAGAAGGCGGCCGGGCCGAAGCGGATGCTGTTGGGGCTGAGGGCACTCGATCGCGGTGTGCTGCGGCAGGGACAGGCCGTGATGCGCGGGGAGGAGCGGGTGGGGGAGACCACCTCCGGCACGTTCTCGCCGACGCTCAAGATCGGCATCGCGCTCGCACTGCTCGACACCGCGGCGGGGCTCGCGGAGGGGGACGAGGTGGAGGTCGACGTCCGTGGGCGTCGGCTGCGGTGCGAGGTGGTGCGGCCGCCGTTCGTGCAGGCGAAGACTGCCTGAACGGTCGCCGGACCGGAGGGCGGCGGGCGAAGTCGGTGATCGCGGCCGCCACCTCGCGGGGTCTGGTGAGGGTGAGGGAGTAGTCGGCTCCCTCGAGTCGAAGGCGGCCTGCCTCATCGCCGGGGCGACCGCGCGAGAAACGGCGTCGTCCGCCGGGACGACAGGCCGGTCGAGAGCGCGCCTCGTCGGTGATAATCCGGTTGTCGCGCCGCACCCTTCGCCGCGAAACTCATGGTCATGTCGCGAGTGGACGAGGTCTGTGACGGGCGGTTGGCGTGGACGACGGTGGACCTCGTCGTCATCGAGGACTCGTGTGCGCAGCCATTGCGAATCGCGCTCGAGGAGTTCGGGATTCAGGTCAATTACCTGACCATCGGGCAGGCCCGGCATCTGGTGGCCGCGCTCGGGGGTGGGCGGCCGGTCGCGCCCTATGTGGTGCTCTGCTGCCACGGGATCGACGGGGCGATTCTGCTGCCGGAACTCGGGGGTGAGATCGCCGCCGCGCAGCCGTTCGATCGGCTCGGGCCGGAGGAGGTGCGCGGACACCTCCGATTGGCGGGCAGCACCGTGCTCTCGCTCGGCTGCGAGACCGGCGACGAAAAGCTGGCGCGGGCGTTCCTGGACAGCGGTGCCGCGGCCTATATCGCCCCGACCGACGCGCCGTACGGGCACGCCAGCCTGTTCGCGGCGCTGTACCTGTTCTACGAACTCACCCAGGAACGCCCGCTCGACGCGGCCGTCGCCAAGCTGCGGGCGCACGATGGGGAGCTGGCCATGTGGGAGTTTTTCCGAGGCGACACCGGCGGCTCCGGAGCGGCGAATTAAACTCCCGGTCATGACTGTTGCCGCGCACTTCTCTCGCACCTCGCATCCGGCTCCCACCCCGGTGGAGCGGCGACAGGAGATTCTCGCGGCGCCCGGGTTCGGGCGGTACTTCACCGATCACATGGTGTCGCTGGACTATGTCGACGGGGAGTGGGTGAACGGGCGGGTGCAGCCGTACGCGCCGCTGTCCATGGACCCCTCCACCATGGTGTTCCACTACGGGCAGGCCATCTTCGAGGGGCTGAAGGCGTACCGGCAGTCCGATGGGAGTATCGCGACGTTCCGGGTGGACGCCAACGCGCAGCGCTTCCAGCGTTCGGCACGCCGGATGGCCATGGCCGAGCTGCCGGAGGAGCTGTTCATCGAGTCGATTCGGCAGCTGCTCGAGGTGGACGGCGAATGGGTGCCGCCCGCGGGGGGTGAGGAGTCGCTGTACCTGCGGCCGTTCATGTTCGCGACCGAGGTCGGCCTCGGTGTGAAGCCCGCAGCGGGGTACAAGTACCTGCTACTCGGGTCGCCCGCGGGTGCGTACTTCGCGGGTGGGCTGAAGCCGGTGCGGGTGTGGCTGTCGACCGAATTCGTGCGCGCCGCTCCCGGCGGCACCGGTGAGGCCAAGGTGGCGGGCAACTACGCCGCCTCGCTGCTGGCCCAGCAGGAAGCCGCCGCCAAGGGCTGCGATCAGGTGGTGTGGCTGGACGCGTGCGAGCGCAACTACGTCGAGGAGATGGGCACCAACAACCTGTTCTTCGTCTTCGGCACCGGCTCCGACGCCCGCCTGGTCACCCCGGAACTGTCCGGTTCGCTGCTACCGGGCATCACCCGCGATTCGCTCATCACCCTGGCCGCCGACGCGGGCTACCGGGTGGAGGAGCGCAAGATCTCCGTCGACGAATGGCGCAGCGGGGTCGAATCCGGGGAGATCACCGAGGTTTTCGGCTGCGGCACCGCCGCCGTGGTCATCCCGGTCGGATCGGTCGTCTCCGCCGAGGGCGAATTCACCATCGGCGACGGTGAGCCCGGCGAGGTCACCATGGCCCTGCGCGACACCCTCACCGGAATCCAGCGTGGCACCTTCGCCGATCGCCACGGCTGGATGCGCAAACTCGCCTGAACGTGTGATCAGGGGGAAATGCTGGCGGTATCGGCCGAGTAGCCGCCACCGGTTCCCCTCGCATCAGCCCTGGTCGGAGGAGCTGGCGGAGCCGCTGGAGTTGGCGGCGGAGCCGGTGGGAAAGGGGAACTGGGCGGTGGTTTTCAGCTTCCAGGTGCCGCAGCCGACGGTCTAGAAGGCTACGTCAGGACCGCGCGGTGCAGGTTTCGTGGAAAGCCGATCAGCCGGGCATGAACATGTGCCACTGCTCCAGCGTCTGCGGGCGCATCACGTAATTGCTGTCGCGCACGGTGGAGAGGGCGGCGCTCGGCTCCTGGGAGTACCAGTGGCCGGGATACACCACCGGGTCGCCCTTCAGGCCGGCCAGGTAGCGGAGGCTGTGGAACATGGCGTCGGAGTCGCCGCCGGGGAAATCGGTGCGGCCGCAGCCGTCGACGAACAGCGTGTCGCCCGCGATGAGGCGGTCGTCGAACAGGAAACACTGGCTGCCCGGGGTGTGGCCGGGAGTGTGCAGCAGTTCGATCTCCAGGCCGCCGATCGCGACCTTGTCGCCGTGCTCGTGGCCGGTCAGCTCACTGGGCGCGATATCGGCGACCTGCGCGACCCAGGGCAGCTCCTCCTTGTTGACGTGCACCGGCACGTCCACGTTCTCCAGGAGTTCCTTCACGCCGCGCAGGGTGAAACCGAGCATGGTGCCGCCGACATGGTCGGGGTGGTGGTGGGTGGCCAGCACGCCGCTCAGGCGCATGCCGTCACCCTCGGCGAGCTCGACCAGCTCATTCGCCGCGTAGGCCGGGTCGACCACCACGCACTCGCCGCTGTCGCGGTCGCCGATGAGATACGCGAAGTTGCGCATCTGGGTGGCGATCGGATCGCCCACGGCCCAGTCGCGGCCGGAGAGCAGTTGGCGGAAGTACACACGGTCGGATCCCATACCGGACACCCTATGGGGCGGGCGGGATCGACGGGCGGGGACTCCCGGCGCCCGCGGCCACGCCCACCGTATGAGGTTGGAGCGGCGCACACGGCTCGCGCCGCCGGGAGCAGGTTCCGGACGCGAGGCAGGGTGGTGCCCCGCAACGGATAGCGCTGTGCCCATGCGCGGCCTGGTGGATGTGCTCGGTGGCGCGCGGCGATCCGACCGAGGAAGCCGGCACTCGATTGCGGTGCGGTTGCCCGGAGGGCCGGATCTGCTGTGCGCTAGTCCTCGAGCGCCTCGCGGAGGGCGGCCGCGAAAGCTTCGGGTTCGCCGGTCTGGCCGTATTCGCCGCCCAGGAAGCCGCCGTGGTCGCTCGGGAAGACGACCATCTCGGTGCCGAGGCGCTGGGCTACGGCCTCGCTGCCGCGGCGCGCGAGCTGGCCCTCGGATTCGATGCCGCCCACCAGCACGATGCGGGTCGGGGCCGCGCGCAGGGCGTCGAAGTCGTGCTCGTAGTAGGCCAGGCTGGCGAGGTTCTGCGCGAACATCACGTCGTCGCGGCTGCCGTCGTCCTCGGTCGGCATGCCCAACTCGGCGGGGTCGGGGGTGGGCCACTCGGCGAAATCGGCCGGCACCTCGCCCCGATGGCTGGACAGGATGAGGAATTTGGCCATGGCCGGGCCGAAACCGTGTTCGGTGTAGGTGCGGCACACATCGGTGGTGGCCGCCAGCGCGTGCTCACGGTCCGGGAGCGCCTGCGCGGCGGGCGGTTCGTGCGCCACCAGGGTGCGCACCTGTTCGGGATGCTGCGCCACCAGGGCGAGCGCGTTCACGGCGCCGCCGCTGCTGGCGAACAGGTCCACCGGGCCGCGATCCAGGGCGGTGATGAGTCGATGCAGATCGTCGGCGTGCTGGTCGGGGGTGGACTCGCGGGCGCCGTCGGTGCGGGTGCTGCGCTCCACGCCGCGCGGATCGTAGGTGACCACCGTGCGATCGGTGAAGTATCCGGCCAGGGTGCCGAAACCGGCCGCGCCCATGGGGGATCCGATCATCAGCAGGACGGGACCGGCACCGGTCTCGGACTCGCGGATGTCGTAGGTGAGGATGGCGCCCGGAACCTCGAGGGTGTGTGTTTTCGGCTCGGCCATGATTCGCTTCTTCCGCAGGGGTGTGCTGTGTAGACGAACCGGCGGCGCGGAAATCATCGGCGCGCTGGCGGGTCAGATCGAGGGGATCGGCTGAGGTGCGGGATCTGCCGGGGCTGCGGCGGTCGAGCGGGCTTGTGCGACGGCTCGAATCCAGTTGGCGAAGAACACTTCCGCGTCGGCGGTCCAGTCGGCCATCACCTCGGAGTGGTGGGTCGGCAGCGGGAAGCCGTCGAGCAGGGTCGGGTCGAAGGTGGTGCGGAGGCGGACGGCGAGGTCGAGGAGGGTCAGTTCGGTGTCGTGCGGGAAGTAGCGCGACGGGATGGCGGGGAAGGGGCGCATCGGGTCGGACAGCCAGCGGCGGAGGTCGCGGCGGTGTTCGCGGGCCATGGTGTCGGGGAGGTATTCGGGGTGGCCCTGGAGGAAGACGTGGCGCAGGCCGTCGGGGCCGGTGGCGAGGTGCCATTCGGCTTCCTCGGAGTCGAGCAGAATGTCGACGCCCTCCTTGCGGAGATCGGCGGAAGTCATTGCGTTCCAGCGGGAATGGGGCACCCGCACGGGTGTCGCCAGGCCCTCCACCAGTGCGGTGCCGGGATGCGCGCCCGGCTGCACGCCGCCCACGCGGTCCAGGGCGGCACCGTGTACCCAGTGGTCGAACGCACCGTGTGCGCGGTACGGCAGACGGTGGCGCTGCAACCCGTGCAGCAGATGCAGTGCGGCGTGGGCGGATTGGCAGGAGAACAGCAACGAGGCGGCGCCCGAGCAGTCGCGCAGAATGCGGTCGACCACCGCGAGGCTGGGCTCGGAGGCGATATCCGCGGCCTTGGGTTCGCTGCCGCTGATGATGAGGGCGTCCATGGCAACCAGTGCGGGCCAATCGACGTCGGTGCTCGCGCGGAGCGGGTCGATGCTGAAGAACGCGACCGCCACTTCGGATTCGGACGCCTCCACTGGGGACGCCCCAGTCGCGGCGGGTTCAGGGGCCGATAAGGGCTTGGTGGCGAACGACTCCGCGCCGAAGGGACCGGCTGCTGGGCGTTCCACAGCCGCTCGGCCAGTCGCCTCGGACCGGATTCCCGAGGGGCGGCCGTCCGGGCGACAGGTCGCCGAGGATTCGTCCGACGAGCATCCGGTCGCCGATCGTCCGGACGCGACGCTCGCCGACGGGCCACCGGTCGCGGCACCGAAACCCGCTGTCCGCCAGCCCAGCCGCGCCGCGCCCGCGGCCACCGCTGCGGCGAAGACCCTGCGAGTCATACTCTCCGGCCGCAGCGACATCAGATCCACGATTCCGATTCGCACGGCTGCACCGCCCGACCGCGGTGCGTCCGATGACGCAAACACTTGTTCAATCCTTCGGAACGGGCGCGATCGGCCGACCGCGTAGATCAGTACAGAGCAGTGATCGGACAGGCGAAATGTCCGCGCAGACAGGTGCCCCGCACACCGATCACGCGATCAGTGTGCGGGGCTCAGGCGTCCGGCAGGGAACCGGCGGGTGTCAGCGAAGAATTGTTTCGATTTCCGCCGCGGCCTCCGGGCCGTAGGCCGCGCGCAGGCGCTTCACGGCCACATCGTGGTCCAAGGTCCATTCCTGGGTGCCCACGGTTTCCAGAATGTGCACGGCGATAAGGGATCCCAGCTGCGCGGAGCGCTCCAGGCTCAGACCGGCCGTGTGGCCGGTGAGGAAGCCCGCGCGGAAGCCGTCACCGACGCCGGTGGGGTCGACCTTCGAATTGTCCGGCACCACATCGACATGCAGTTCGGTGCCGTCCTTGTCGACCACCAGCGCGCCCTTCACACCCAGGGTGGTGACCCGGATGCCGACCCGCTCGCCGATCTCCGCGGCGGACAGGCCGGTCTTCTGCAGCAGCAGGCCCCACTCGTACTCGTTGGTGAAAAGGTATGCGGCGCCGTCGATCAGGCGCAGCGCCTGTTCGCCGTCCAGGCGGGCCAGCTGCTGGGAGGGGTCGGCGGCGAACGGGATCCCGGCGGTGCGGGCCTGCTCGGTGTGCAGCAGCATGGCATCGGGATCGTTCGCGCCGACCAGCACCAGATCGATGGCGCGGGTCCGGGTCAGTTCGCCGATGGAGATCTCGCGGGCCTCGCTCATCGCGCCCGGGTAGAAGGAGGCGATCTGCGCCATGGCCTCATCGGTGGTGCAGACGAAGCGCGCCGTGTGCGCCTCGGTGGACACCTTCACCGCCGAACAGTCCACGCCATGGGATTCCAGCCACTGCCGGTAATCGGCGAAGTCGGGGCCGACCGCGCCGACCAGCAGCGGATTGCGGCCCAGCAGACCCATCGCGTAGGCGATATTGCCCGCGACACCGCCGCGGCGAATGACCAGATCGTCGACCAGGAAGCTCAGCGAAACATGTTGCAGCTGATCGGCCAGCAGCACATCGGAGAACTTGCCCGGGAATCGCATGAGGTGATCGGTCGCGATGGAGGCGGACACGGCGATGGTCACGTGCGGAATCCTTCGGTGTCGTGCGCTGTGTTCAAGGCCAGGCGAGGGCACACCTGTATGCGGGACGACAGACGCGGGGGCGGTGGGATCGGCGGCCGATGCTCGGACGCCCTCCAAAACTACACTGTCCGAGACGGACGACTCCACCCCCGAGCGGGGGATCGGCGTGCCGATCCGGGGCCGGGAGCTACGGGCTCGGTCGCGGCTGGACATGCGTCAGCGCGGAACC